>CAMBEY010000219.1 GCA_945865705.1 Candidatus Sulfopaludibacter sp. SbA3 | reverse complement strand
GCACCTTCAGCACTACGCTGCGACCGATCTGGAGATCGAAAGCCTTATAGACAACGCCCATCGGACCGCGCCCGAGTTCCTGTAGCAACTCATAGCGCCCGATGACTTGTATGCGCGCTGCGGAATCAAAACCAATCGAGCCCAGACGGAAGTCCGTCGACTGGTTGCCATCCGCATCCTGTGCCTGTGTGGCCGAGGGTACTAAGCGCGCATACTCTTCCATTTGCTCGAATGAGAGGTCTTTCGTCTTCGCGGCGTGCTTCGGGGGAACCACGCGCAACCGTCCGGGCTTAAATAGATTCTCGACTTTGCGCCCTTGCAGACGATCCGAAAGCGTAGTCAGACGATCCGACACCGACGCACGCAGCGCCCATGCCGCAATCGCAAAGATCACGGGAACGGCTTGGATGGTGTCAGCAGGCACGTTCTGAAACTCGGCCAGCCACAGCCAGGCTGGAGCCAGAAATGGGTTGGTAAGAAAACGGGAAAGTTCGCCCACGTCCGTGGTATCCAATCGCGCCGAGCCAGCCACCCCCAACCCAAAGCGAATCAGGAAGGCGATGCCCAGGCTGTGCATGAGAACATTGAACGTAGTGTTGAGCGGAATGACAATGTACCGCGCCAGCGCACGGCCCGAATAGTGCATCCACTGCTCACGCGTGATCCCGAATATTGGGGTTTTATCGTACTTCGCCATTTTCAGTAACGCTCCCGCTCCATTCCAGAAAAATTCGCGCCAGCTAAACTTGCGCGGCACCTACAAAATGCATGATAACAATTCGAACATGCTGACATGGATCGGCTTGCGAGGATTGCAGCTTGCGTACCACGCGGGGTACGTCTCGCTGAAACTCTTTTCGGGCCGCCTGGGACGGGAATAACTCTGGCACGCTCGATCAACTATTCAAGACTATCCACAATGCCGCTTCCGCCGTGATCGTGAGCGACACGGCTTACGTGCGGGCGGACGAGCGACTGTCGCGCAGAGCGACGAGATCCGCGACCAACTCAGCGGCGCTCGCATAGCGGTCTTTGGGATTTTTCGCCAGGCAGCGCAGGAGAATTTCGTCCAGTTGCTCGGGCAGCGCGAAATTGATCTGGCGCGCGGGCTTGGGCACGGTGTGCACGACCTGAAAGGTTACCGCCGTGAAGCTATCGCCCTGGAACGGCTTCTCTCCGGTGAACATAAAGTACAGAACCACGCCGAAGGAAAAGATATCGCTGCGCGCATCAACGGCGCCGCCGGTAATCTGCTCGGGCGAGATGAACGACGGCGTCCCCATCACGCCTCCGCCGATGGTTCCTTTTATGTCGATCAGCTTGGCGATACCGAAGTCGGCAATCTTGGCCTGGACTTCATTTTTCTCACCCGCCGCGCTGCCGCCCTTGGTGATCATAATATTGGCGGGCTTGATGTCACGATGCACCACGCCCTTGCGGTGCGCATAATCCAGCGCCTCGGCTACCTGAATGGCGATGCGCAGGCGATCCTCAAACGAGAGCGCGCCCGCACCATTCCGCGGCTGGCTGGGCGACAGCAGATCATTCAGCGTGGCGCCTTCCACATACTCCATCACCAGACAGGGATTACCCGAGACGTCTTCGACCACATCGTAGACCGTGACAATTCCCGGATGCGACATCTTGCCAGCCGCCTGTGCCTCGCGCGCAAAGCGCTCCTTCTGCGGACCGATCTGATCGAGTGGCAAGTCGTGCGTCGGAATCATTTTGATGGCCACGGTCCGGCCAATCTGCGGATCGCGCGCCTTATAGATGCGTCCCATCGAGCCGCGGCCTATTTCTTCCAGCATTTCATAACGGCCAATATGGCTCGTCGGGTGTTGCGCGACCCCCAACGCGGACAGCGGGCCGTTCGTACCCAGTGCGCTAATTCCCGGCGAAGGCGCCGGCACTGCGCTCTCGATCGAGATCGGCTTCAGACGCTTCCCGCGCGTAGAAGGTGGCGCGATGACTTCACCCACCTCCACGCGAAATCGATAATCCTTCAGCGCGTCGACCACGATCACGCGGAAGCCCCAAACCACCGCCGCCATCCCCAGCGGCAGCAGCTTCGAACCCCAGGCGGCACCCGGCCAGCGTACTCCAATCCACGAGCCGGCCAGCGCGATCAGCGGATCGACAAATTGTTTCAGCGAGACGACCAACGGGAAGGATCTAATCTGGGGATCGGTGATGAACAACAAGGCGAAGCTGCCCACCAGCAGGATCAGCGCCAGCAGCAGCACGATCTCCAGCAGCCATTGGAGGGGCCGCAAAATCAGTTTGGAAAGTAATTTCAATCGCAATTCTCCGCTTGGGTGGAGTACCAATGTGATCTTAGCACGCCTCTACAATCAGTCATCCAATTCAACTGCGCCGGCACGGCTTGTGGTCAATCCATATCGTTCACGGACTTCAATCAGCATTTTGACTATGGCGGGCCGTTCCCTGTTCTCCCGTCCTCAAGACGGCCAGTTCCAGTGAATGTCACCCGAACCACCTCAATTGAATTCGTGGTCCGAGCCGCCTATACTGCTGCTTGGAACTGGTTTTTCGGGAATTTGGCTAGAGTGTCCCGTCTCTTTGAGGTCTCGAGTATTGTGTCGATGAAAAACTCCCGCATCTGGATCAAGCTCACGCTCGCCGCCGTGCTCGGCATCGTTGTGGGCTGGTGGATATGGTTGCGACCACAGCAGGGGGACGGCGGCCAGTCGATCACCAATTTCCCGGTGATCCCAACCACTTCGGCCAGCACCCAGCATGACACCACCGACCCGGGAGATTCTGCTGCGCCGATTGACGCCGCCGGCGCCGCCGGCGACGAGCAGAATAATATTGATGTTTACAGCACCGTCAGCCGGGCCGTTGTGAACATCACCTCGACCACTGTGCAATACGACTTCTTCATGCAAGCCATCCCGCAGGAAGGCTCCGGCTCGGGTTTCCTGATCGACGAGAAGGGCCACATCGTTACCAACTGGCACGTCATCAGCGGAGCGCGCTCCGTGGAAGTGACCTTATCTGACCAATCGCGTTACCCGGCCAAGCTGATTGGCCGCGACCCGCAGACCGATTTAGCCGTGATTAAAATTGACGCCAAGAAACCGCTGGCCTTCGTCCGCATGGCCGGACCGGAGCACCGCCTGCGCGTGGGACAAAAAGTTCTGGCCATCGGCAATCCCTTTGGCCTCGACGGGACGCTCACCACCGGCATCATCAGCTCGCTCAATCGCACCATCCGCGACGGGCAGAGCCGCGTGCTCGATGACGTCATCCAAACCGACGCCGCCATCAATCCAGGCAACTCCGGCGGCCCCCTGCTGAATTCGCGCGGTGAAGTGATCGGGATCAACACAGCCATCTACGGGCAGGCCAATATCGGGATCGGCTTTGCCATCCCCATCAACGCCGCGCGCGGCACCATCACCGAACTGGTAACGGATGGCCGCGTGCGCCGTGCCTGGCTGGGGGTGGTGGGTCAGGAGATCAGTCCACCTCTGGCCCAGGCGCTGAAACTGCCCACCGGCAAGGGCTTGCTGGTCGCGCAGGTTCCCCGCAACAGCCCCGCCGCGAGCGCTGGCATCCTGCCCGGCACCGAGTTAGGTTATTGGGGGAATCAGCAGGTGGTCATGGGCGGCGACTTGATCGTAGCCATTGACGGCACCCCCATCAATACCCCCAGCGATCTCACCCGCTTGCTGGCGCGCAAGCGCCCCGGCGACACGATCAAAATCACGCTGTATCGCGCTGACAGCCGCATGACCATCGACGTCGCGCTGCGCGAGCGGCCCGACGGAGCATGAGCAAGTATCCGCATAATTTCCATCCTACTCACTGAAAGCTTCACACCATCTATGAATGACAACTCACTTCCGCTCGCCGGTTCACTCAACAGTTCACCTGACTCACTTTATACAGCAGAAGCCACGGAGCGTCTGGCCCGTCAATGGACCAAGAACATGTGGAACGGCCTGTTGTGGAAACAAGTAAGCTGGCTTGGCGTTCCCGTACAGCAATGGCCTACCGACCTGATCCTGATGCAGCAATTGATCTTCCGTCTGCGCCCGCGAGTCATCCTCGAAGCGGGCGTTTATCTGGGCGGCACCGCGGTCTTCTACTCGTCCATGCTAAACATGATGCAGATCGACGGACAGGTGATCTCCGTGGATATTGCGATCCATCCCGAGGCCCGCGTCAATACCGCCAACTGCGCCTACAGTGACCGCATTACATTGCTGGAGGGCGACTCGAAGTCTCCGGCCACTCACGAGAAAATTCAGCAGTTGGTCGGCGGCGAAACGAATGTGCTGGTCTGCCTCGACTCGGACCACAGCTACGCGCACACGCTCGCCGAATTGCGCGTCTTCGCCCGCTACATCCCCGTGGGCGGTTACATGATTATGTTCGATACGGTGTGTGAAATCGTGGCAGACACTCCCTCGGGAAATCCCCAATGGGCCACCGATAATCCCCTGCGCGCCGTCCGCGAATTTCTCGCATCACAGCCGACCGACGGCCCACAGTTCGTGATCGACAACGACTGCGAAAAGTTTCTGGTGACTTTCTGCCCCAGCGGCTTCCTCCGCCGCGTGCGGTAATTGTCTCCGAGCCGCTCCCTCCCGGTTGCGGCTCTGTTGGCGGATTATTCTTCCGGTGGCGAGGACTTCCGGCGGTGCGGCGGGATTCCCCATTTCGGCTTGTTGAGCGGGGATTCAGCCGCCGGCAGCAGGCGCTTCAGGAAGGCGTCGAGATCGGCGGGCAACGGCGCGCGAATATCCATTGACACTCCGGTTCGCGGATGCTTCAGGCAGATGCGCGCGGCATGCAGAAAATTGCGGGCCAGCGTCGCTTCGTATTCATCAATATGCTGATTGGGTGCGCTGCGCTTCGGCCCTTTAGCAAACGTCGCGCCGCTCGACTCCGGCGAGAACAACGTGACTTGCAGTTTCCCGGGCGCGCCGTAGAGTTTATCTCCCACCACTGGATACCCGATGCTGGCCATATGCACGCGGACCTGATGCGTGCGCCCGGTAATGATGCGCAC
>CAMBEY010000218.1 GCA_945865705.1 Candidatus Sulfopaludibacter sp. SbA3 | reverse complement strand
AGCCAGAACGTGAAATGCAAGAGTGAGAAGCGCGTCGCCCGCGAGGATTGCCGTGGCTTCGTCAAACTGAACGTGGCACGTAGGACGTCCCCGTCGCAGGTCATCGTTGTCCAGCGCAGGCAGATCGTCATGGATGAGCGAATAGGTGTGGATCAGTTCCAGAGTGGAACTGATCGCTTCAATATCAGGATTCTGCGGAGACCCATCGGCGACCACCCGGGAGGCCTCCAGGCACAGGAAGGGACGCAGCCGCTTTCCGCCAGCAAACAGACTGTAGCGCATGGCTTGATGAATGCGGGGAGGAGTTGTTTCGGCGGACGGAACCAGCAGATTCAGCCGCGCTTCCACGCGCTTCTTCTGCTCGTCCCAATAAGCAGCAAAGCCGGCGCCGAAGCTGGCCGGATCGCTAGGAGGGCGAGTCACTATCGCCGGGGCGGAAGGGTTCTGCGACAACTTTACCGTCCCCTTTCTTGAGAAGGATTTCCACGCGGCTTTCCGCTTCTTCCAACTTCTTGCGGCAGTGGCCGGAGACCTGGACCCCTTCTTCAAAAAGGGCGAGGGCCTTTTCGAGCTGAAGCTCGCCCTGCTCTAGATCGCGCACAATCGTCTCCAGCCGATCAAGGCCAGCTTCAAAGGTCAATTCCACGTTCGAGTTTTCCGCCATATTCGCCATCCGCTCTGATAAAACTCTCGGTTCACTCCACGCGCAGCGCGTGCGCTGATTGTAGCGCATTCCATTCGAGGGCCACAAACTCCAGCCATGCCGATCCGGCAACGCTTACGATTTTGCAGGCGTCACGCGGAAGCGCCGCGACTTCATCTCGGCCCGCGGCAGTGTTCCGCTCGCTGCGAATTTCACCGCAGGCCGCAGGTTCAAGCTGACGTGCAGAGCGGAGATGACCTTCTCTGCGAATGCTGGCAATTGCGCATCCTTCAGACGATCCGTTTCCAGATGCAATATCAGTTCCGCCATCTCCCGCTCGCGCGTGACTTCTCCCTGGAATTCGACGATCTCTGGAAACTGCCGCAGGATGTTCTCAATGGCGGCCGGGAAGACATTGATCCCGCGAATAGTGATCATGTCATCGGCGCGTCCGAGCAGCCCGCCGCGCAGCAGAGCAAATGTCCTCCGGCATGAGCAACGGGTATAGGTCGCCTCGGCCAAGTCTCCTGTTCGATATCGAATGAGGGGAGACCCCGCACGCCGCAGATTAGTCAGGACTACCTCGCCCCGTTCGCCTTCGTCGACTTTCTTGCCTGTTTTGGGATCGATGACTTCCAGGATGAAGTGCGCTTCATTGACGTGCGGGCCGAGTTGGTGCTGGCACTCGAATCCCACGGCTCCCATCTCAGTCATGCCGCAGTGGTCGTAGGCGCGCACTCCCCATGTCTGCTCAATTTTTCGGCGAGTGGATGGAATCCCCGCGCCAGGTTCTCCAGCGTGGATGCTGGCTCGCAACCCCAGCTTTGCCGGGTCCACACCCATTGTGCCCGCCACTTCAGCCAGGCGCAGTGCGTAGGTTGGAGTGCAGATCAGGACCGTTGGTTGAGTGGCTTGCATGGTGGCTATCCGCTGCTCACTGGTTTGCCCGCCGCCGGTAATGGCCAGCGACCCGATGCGATAGGAAGCCTCAAAGCCAGTCCAGAAACCGCTGAAAGGACCGAAAGAGAATGCTGCGAAAACCCGGTCGCCGCGCGTGATGCCGGCTCCACGATAGACGAAGCACCACTGCTCGACAAAGTTGCTCCAACTCTCAGCAGTGTCCAGCCAGCGCACAGGCGCGCCGGTGGTTCCTGACGTCTGGTGCATGCGCGTGTAGTCGGCCACAGGGAAGGCCAGGTCCGAACCAAACGGCGGATGCGCAAGCTGGTCAGCCATTAACTCGGACTTGGTGGTAAAGGGCAGATCGGAGAGTCGGCTCCAGGGAATGGGCTTACGAATTCCCGCCGCTTTGAACTTTGCCCGATAGAAGGGATTGCTCTGCAGCGAAACGGTCTGGAGCTTGCGCAACAATTGGTCCTGTAGCTTCTCCAGTTGCTTGCGAGGCATGGTCTCTAGAGCGCGATCGTGATAGATGTTCTGAGGTTTCTTGTTGGTCTTAGAAGTCATCGCAGGCCTCGAACAAAGGAATTAAAGTTGCGGCAGCCATTGCGCGGCGTACTCAGCCATCCGCAACACCGCGCTCGGTTGTATGCCAATTAGCAGAGTAGCAGCCGCACAGACAGTTACCACTGTTCGTGCGCCAGCGGGCATATCAGCGACTGGAGCCGCGGAGTCGATCGGCTGCTTCATATACATGGCCACGAGTATCTGGAGATAATAATAGGCAGCTATCGCGCTGTTCAGCACGCCGAATATGGTTAGCCAAAGCAGACCCGAATCCAGTGCAGCGCGGAAGATGTAGAACTTACCGAAAAATCCTGCGGTGAGCGGGATTCCAATGAGTGAAAGCATGAATATCGTCAGCAAGGCAGCCAGGGCAGGCGAACGGAATCCCAACCCGGCATAGTCGTCCAACTCTGTCAACCGCTCCCCGGGGCCAGCCACGTGAGTAACCACAATAAATGCGCCGATGTTCATGAAGGCGTAGCCAGCCAGGTAAAAAAGAATCGCGGTGATTCCATCGGTGGAGCATGAGGTGAAGGCCACCAGCATGTATCCAGCATGAGCGATGGATGAGTAAGCAAGCAGGCGCTTAAGGTTCGATTGCCAGAGCGCGGCCAGATTTCCCACCGTCATGGTCAGCAGCGCGGTCGCCCACAGCAGATGCGACCACTGCGCCGCGCTGGCTCCCAGGCTCACCATGAAGATGCGGATGAAGGCAGCGAACGCGGCGGCTTTGGGCGCGGTCGACAGCATGGCCGCCACCGGCGCAGGCGCGCCCTGGTAGACGTCAGGGGTCCAGGCCTGAAACGGGACGGCGGAAATCTTGAAGGCCAGTCCGACAAAAATCAGGGCGATGGCAGCGCCGAGCAGCAAATCCATTGAGCCGGTGAATCCGAACTGACTTTGCATCGCAACAGTTTCCAGCACAGGATTTTTCCCCAAGGCTGCGGAAGCGGGAATGGCGTTCTGTCCACCATAAAGGAAGGCGCGAATCGCGGTGAGTTTTGTGGAGCCGCTTACGCCAAACAGCAGCGCGACGCCATAAAGGAAGAATGCGGTGGCGAATGATCCCAACAGAAAATACTTGAGCGCCGACTCGCTGGAAGCAGCATCGTTGCGCCGCATGCCGACAAGAATGTAGCTCGATAATGAGGAAATTTCCAGGCCGATGAAGATCACCATCAGGTCGTTGGCCGCCGCCATTAGGCACATTCCCGCCGTGGCAAACAGCATCAGCGCATAGTATTCCCCAATGGCCATGCCTTCGCGCCACAGATATTCACGGGAGGCTAATCCAACCAGCGCGGCGACCACCAGGAACAATAGCTGAAAGTATCTCGCGAAGGGGTCCACGGAGAGAGTGTCCACAAAGGCCAAGCCGCTGTAACTTCGCTGATAGATCACTGCGGCTGACGCAGCGGCGAGTCCAGTCAGCGAAATCGTGCTGCACAGGGAAGCTGCGGTTTCTCTGCGCACGGTTCCCATCATCATGCAGATGATGGCGGTGATGGTGAGAATTGCAATGGGCAGGATGGCGGCCAGATCAAGGGCGGTCATGTTCCCCCTTGGCGATCTGGTATCTGGGCTGATTCGGTGCGGGTGATTCCTTGCTCGATGAGTCCTTGCGGACTTCCAATTGGACCTGGCCCAGTCGATCAATCAAGTTGGCGGCCGGCAGGTCCATCCGCTGCAGGAAGAAAGACGGGGCGGTGCCCATAAAGAGCATCAGCGCAACGGTTGGCAACAGGATTAATTTTTCGCGTCGATCCAAATCGAGCAATCCGGAATGAGCTGGTTTCGGTTCTCCATAAAATACGCGTTGGACCATCCAGAGCATATATGCAGCGGAAAGGAATACTCCCACCGAAGCTAGGATTGCAGAGGCAACATGCTGGTCAAATACACCGACAAGAATCAGGAATTCACCGACGAAGTTATTCAGCAGCGGCAGGCCAATGCTGGAAAGAGTGGTCACCAGGAACATGGCCGTGAGCAGCGGAAGCGGTGTGGCAAGTCCACCCAGATCGGAGATGCGACGCGTGTGCACACGGTCATAAAGCATTCCGGTCAAAAGGAAGAGCGCGCCAGTCGAGATGCCATGGTTGACCATCTGATAAGCCGCGCCTTGCAGCGCAGCCTGATTGAAAGAAAAAATTCCCAGAACCACAAAGCCTAAATGTGCGATCGATGAATACGCAATCAGCTTCTTCATGTCCGGCTGCACCAAGGCAACTAGTGATCCGTAGAGTATCCCGATAATGGCCAGCGCGTTGATGGCGGGCGCCAGGCTGTGGCTCGCATTTGGGAAAAGCGGCAGACAGAAGCGGATCAGGCCGTATGTGCCCATCTTGAGCATGACGCCGGCGAGCATCACGGAGCCTGCCGTGGGCGCTTCCACGTGCGCGTCGGGGAGCCAAGTGTGCAGCGGGAACATGGGGACTTTAATGGCGAATGCGATGAAGAAGGCCAGGAAGAGCCACAGTTCCTCGGTGTTGCTGAAGCGGACCGCGCCGCTGGTCAGGGCGGCCATAATGTATTGGTAATCGAATGTGCCGAAGCGCTGGTAGAGCCACAGAATTCCGACTAGCATCAGCAGCGATCCCGCGACTGTGTAGAGGAAAAACTTCTGTGCGGCGTAGATGCGATTCTCGTGTCCCCAGACACCCACCAGGAAGTACATAGGCACGAGAGCCGCTTCCCAGAACACGTAGAAGAGGAACAGATCAAGAGACACGAAGACGCCCATCGCACCGGTCGCGAGAAACAATAAAAAGAAGTGGAACTCTTTGACGTGCTCATTCACGGAACGCCAGGAGATCAGCACGCACAGCACGGTCAGGAAGGTGGTCAACAAAACCAGAAACAAGCTGAGGCCGTCGATCCCAATGTGATACCGAATGGATGGAGAGGCGATCCAGGGCAGGTCTGTGGCGAACTG
>CAMBEY010000217.1 GCA_945865705.1 Candidatus Sulfopaludibacter sp. SbA3 | reverse complement strand
ACTTTGGGAGCTGAGTCTTCCCCCGGCGGTGGTGCACGCAGTGAATTTGTTTTTCTTCTTCCTACAAACCGAAGTTCCTCCCGAGGCTGCCGCTCCCATACAGGGCAGCGTATTTGACCTGCTCGTGCAGACCGGTCCAGTCGCTAAATTTGTTTTGCTGTTGCTGGTCGGCTTCTCGGTGCTTTCCTGGGCCATCATTTATGTGAAGTGGCAGCGCTTCGGCTCGTTGCGGGCGCAGGGCGAAAAATTTCTAAGCGCGTTTCGCAAGGCACGCACCATGGCCGATTTCAACGTGCTGCTCGACAATTTTCCGCCGCATCCGCTGAAGGCAGTGTTCGAGGCCGGCTTCCACGAAGCGATGGCGCAGTCGAAGGACACCGGCGGGCCGGTGCGCAATCCGGCCTCGGTAACGCGGGCGTTGCAGATCGCCGCGACGCAGCAACTGAGCGAGCTGGAACAGAACCTCAACTGGCTGGCGACGGCCGGTGCGGTGGCTCCTTTCGTTGGACTGTTTGGCACGGTCTGGGGCATCATGGGAGCGTTCCTGGGGCTGGGGAACGCGGGCGCGGCCAGCATACGCGCGGTGGGGCCGGGCATCGCCGAGGCGCTGATCACCACGGCGGCGGGCCTGTTCGTGGCCGTCCCGGCGGTGATCGCCTATAACCAGTTTCTCAATCGCGTGCGTGAGATGGGCGTGCGGCTGGACAACTTTTCGCTGGAATTTCTCAACGCGGTGGACCGTAGCAGCTCGTAGATATTCAGTGTGCCGCAAGCCTTCACGTGCCGTCTTGCATACCGTGTTGCATACTGGTCCAGTACAACCTGAGTTCCGTCCCCCCGCATCCGAATGGAAGTCCGCCGAGCCCACGGAATTGAAGTGCAGCATTGAGGTTGCAAAATGGCATTCACTAACTCACAGGGCAGAACGCAATCTTCGCTCTCCGACATTAATGTCACGCCTTTCGTGGACGTGTTGCTGGTCCTGCTGATCATCTTCATGCTGACTGCGCCGGTGCTGCAGTCCGGCATCGACCTCAGCGTGCCCAAGACGCGCACCGTGCGCGAGATCTCGCAGGAGCGCATGGTGGTCAGCATCGACCGCGCCGAGCGGCTATTCCTGGGCAATGATGCGGTGAACATCCACGATCTGGGGGGCAAAGTGCTCGCGCGCACAGGCAAGGACAAGCAGCCCTCCGTGTTTCTGCGCGCCGACCAGGGCGTGCCCTTCGGGACGGTAGCGATGGTGATCGACGAGCTGCGCCAGTCGGGCATTGAGCAGATCAGCATGGTAACGGAACCCACGGGGCAGCGACGTTAGTGGGACTTTAGCAACAAGTAAGTGATTCGGGCAGGCAATGATGTCCACAACAACCTACATGCCGAGTCATGCGGAGATCGAGCGGGAGATGCTGAAGCGTCCCGTGATGTTCTCCGCCATCGCGCACGTGGCGCTGGCGGTGGCGGGCATCGCCGCCACGTTGATTCGCGGCACTGGCGAAATCTGGGGTGACCGCAGCGGCGGAGGCGGCACGGCCAACGTACGTCTGGTCAGCTCGGCCAGCATCCCGCTGCCCGCGCCGAAGGTGGCGACGCAGAATACCGTGGCGACAGAGAACAAAGGACTGAACTATCCTGAACTGCCCAAACCGGCGCAGAAGGCGCCGCCGAAGCAGGATGATCCGAAGACAATCGATCTGCCCTCCACCAATGCCAAAGTAACACCGCCGAAGAAGACGCCGGAGAAAGTAAAGGAAGAGCCGCCGAAGCCGCGAAAGGAAGTCGCCACCACCGGAAAGGGACAACCGACGCAAGAGGCGCGCCTGCGCAAGCCGCCGGTGGATGCGCCGCCGGCTGGCAATGAAATTCCATACGGGCAGGGCGGCCCGGTGCAAGGCCCCTACGGCGCGTTCCAGACCGACGGCGGCAGCGGTGGAATCAACGTAGTGGGCGGATCGGATTTTGGTTCGCGCTACAGCTCGTACGTCACGGCGATTCGCCAGCGCATCAGCAACAACTGGCTGCAGAGTTCCATCGAGCCGAATATCCGCGTGGCCCCGCGCGTGTTCGTTTCATTTCAGATTATGCGCGACGGTCGCGTGGTTAATCCGCAACTGTCGACCGCCAGCGGCATCAGCTCGCTCGATCGCTCCGTGCTGCGCGCTGTGTACGACTCCAGCCCGATGTTGCCGCTGCCGCCGGGATACACGGGATCGAGCGTCACCGTCGAGTTCTGGTTCGACTTCAAGCGCTAGGCTTTCAGCGTTTGTGTTTCATGTTTTTTAGGTTCTCATTCTGAGCGAAGCGAAGAATCTGCTTTTGATTCGCCTGAGCCGAGAAGCAGGTCCCTCGCTGCGCTCGAGATGACAACTGAAGTGAAAGGAAGAAATCCACATTGCGAACTAAAGCCATCATTCGATCAACCCTGGCGTTGATCGCGCTTGCCGCGCTTGGATTGTTCGCCCAGCCTGCGGCGGCGCAGGACGACATGATCCGCACCGGCACCGGCATTGGCGTTGAGAAGACGCGGCTGGCCGTGCCCAATTTCTACGCGGTGGCAAATCCGGGTGCCGCGGGCGACACTTCGCTAGTGCGCGTATTCGACACCGTGCTGTGGAGCGATCTTGAAAACTCAGGCATCGTGGACCTTGTCAGCAAGAGTTTTTACCCCAAGGCTAGTCCCTCGCGCCCCACGGGTCTCGACCTCGGCCAATGGAGCGCCGCGCCGGCCAACGCGCACATGCTGGTAATGGGCAATGCCGCGCGCGCCGGCGAGCAACTGACAATTGAAGGCTGGCTGCTCGATTCGCGCAACCCGCAACAGTCCATTGTCCTGGCGCGTCGCTATACGGAACCCGCCAATGAGAAATCCATCCGGGCCGTGGCGCACAAGTTCGCCAATGAAATTATCCTCCGCCTCGGCGGCGGCGTGCCCGGCATCGCCGAAAGCCGCATCGCCTATGTGCGCCGCGTGAATCCACAGGTGAAAGAAATCTGGATGATGGATTACGACGGCATGAACCAGGAACAGATCACCCGGCTGAACTCCATCTCGCTGACGCCGGCCATCTCCGTGGACGGCACTCAGATTGCGTTCACTACTTACGCGAAGAAGAACCCGGACATCATGGTGATGTCGCTGTTGACGCGGCAGCCGCTGGCGTTCTTCAATCGCAAAGGGCTGAACACCACGCCGACATGGTCGCCCGACGGCACCAAGCTGGCTTTCACTTCTTCGGTAACCGGTGATCCGGAAATCTATCTCGGCGACTTGCGCGGCAACAATTCGAAACGGCTGACCTTCGCTCGCGCCGTGGATATCCAGCCCGCATGGAATCCCAAGACTGGCGCGCAGATAGCGTTTGTCTCCGACCGCGGCGGCCACCCGATGATCTACATGATGGATAGCGAGGGCGCCGACGTCACCCAGCTCGTCCAGGGCGGCACGCAGGCGCTTGATCCAGCCTGGTCACCCAATGGACGATTGTTGGCCTTTACCTGGAACCGCGATGGGGCTTACGATATCTATCTGATGGATGTGGCTACGAAACAATTGGTGCAGTTAACGCGTGGAATCGGGCGCAATGAGCATCCCAGTTGGTCGCCCGATAATCGCCAGATTGTTTTTCAATCCAATCGCACCGGCAAGCCACAAATTTTCTCTATGCTCGCTGACGGCACGCGGCTCCGCCAGTTGACATTTCAGGGTGAGAACACCGAGCCGGTGTGGTCGAGCCGCTAACTGTGAGCAGAGTTACTACCCGGTATACGGCGAGCGGGATGTTTGAATAACATACGTCTGAAGTCGAAGGAAGATAACGGAATGGTCATGCGCCGTTCAAAATTCGCGGCAGGAGTTCTGCTATTATTCATAGCGTTGACCGCAAGCGGTTGCCGCCGATCAGTTCCTCCACCGCCGCCTCCACCACCGCCTCCGCCAACGGTCGGGGCCTCGGTCATCGAACAATTGGAAGCAATGCGAGCGAGCATTTTCGCAGTGAGTTCTTTTAGTCAGATTGGGCCAGCTTAGTTCCATCGGCAAGTATTGTTCATCAACCAGGGAGGGTAAGGAATGCTATCGACGAGACATTTGATAAAACGGGGCAGCAATCAACAGACCAGCTATCGAACACTGGTGATTCTAATATTGGCAGTCGCAGTATCCGGCGCTTGCCGGCGCCGCGCCGCAACGGCCACGCCGCCCCCTGTACCGGAGCCAGCGCGCCAGGTCGCACCCACAGTCAGCCTGACGGTGGAGCCCGCCACCATTCAGCGCGGGCAGAGTGCTACGCTGCGCTGGAGTTCGTCGGGCGCAACGGACCTTGATCTGCAACCAGCCTTTGGGCGCGTCGAGCGGCAGGGCTCGGTCTCGGTAACGCCAAATGACTCGATCACTTACACACTCACTGGACGCGGCCCCAGCGGCTCCACGCAAGCAACGGCGAGAGTTACTGTTACTGCCGCGCCGCCCGCACCAGCCGTAACAGCACCCGCGCGACCCACCGAGACCACTCTGCGCGAGCGTTACGAGCGCGAGATTCAAGATGCGTTTTTTGACTACGATCAATCTGATCTGCGCGACGATGGCCGCAGCGCCATGATGAAAAGCGCGGCGTTCCTGCGCGATAATCCCACGGTAACAGTGCAGGTGGAAGGCCACTGCGACGAGCGCGGCAGCGTGGCATACAACCTCGGCCTCGGCGACCGGCGCTCCAACTCCGCGCGAGACTTCCTGGTCTCGCAAGGCATCTCCGGCGACCGCATCACGACGATCACTTATGGCAAGGAGAAGCCCTTCTGCACCGAGCAGGGCGAGTCCTGCTTCCAGGAGAACCGCCGCGCTCATCTGATCTGCACCAACTGCGGCATGTGATGCAATGCTTGATTTCATTGGCCCGCGACACTCGCATTGCGTAGTGCCATGCTCCGTGTCGCGGTGCCTGCTCTGATCCGCTCGCACCTTTTATTTGGGACTTATATACTTAACTCCCTTGCTTGTGGTAGGCTTGCTGCATGGAAAATGCCAAGGCTGCATGGGAGTTTGCTGTGCTAACGGCCAAAGGGTTTTGGGTTGGGTGGACGGGAACC
>CAMBEY010000216.1 GCA_945865705.1 Candidatus Sulfopaludibacter sp. SbA3 | reverse complement strand
GGCGCATCCTTCCACGCCACTTCGTTGAGCTGTCCGTCAATGCTGATCGGCTCACTAATGCGAGCGGCCTTCAACTTCCGCTCGGCGCGCGCTGCCGCATAATCCATTTGCGCCACGCCGCGCGGCGCTGTAAGTAAAAAAATCAGGATGAGACACAGCAGTCCCGCCCATCGAATATTCATGATCAAAACGAGTTCCCCCCGGATAATCTTGCAGCGATTCATTCCTTATGATTGCTGGCCAACCCGGCACACGCCCAGCGTCGAATGCCTTACATTAGACCACAACCGCGCCGCTCCCGTTCCAGCGAACTTTGCGCGTGACAGTGCCGCGACAGTGCCGCGCGCGTAAGCAAGCGGGTCGATGGAACACCATGCTCCGGACGGCGTCGGCTCGGGTTCACAATGCGCTGGGCTGGGGTAATAGCTGTGGGGGGCGGGTTTTCCCATTGGCCCGCTTGCTCACGCGCGCGGCACTGTCACGCTCGGCTCAAATCCCGCTAGAACCCCTGCTCGCGCAACTGCTCCACTGTCAGCGACGATGCCTTGCGTGGCTTGCGTTTGAAAGTGGCCTGCTGGGCTTCCAGTAGCCGCTCGACGTGCTTGGCCAGCACGTCGCACTCCACGTTCACCGGATCGCCCGGCTTCATGGTATGCAGCATGGTGTTCTCGTAGGTGTGCGGGATGATGGCCACGCCCACGCGATTGCCATCGAGGCCGGCGAGCTTGGCCACCGTCAGGCTGACGCCGTTCAAAGAGATGGATCCTTTCAAGACGACGTAGTGCGCCAGTTCAGCGGGGATATCAACCGCCATCCACCAGTTGCCGTCGGGCAGCGCATCGAGCTCCGCCAGCTTGCCGACGCCGTCCACGTGGCCCTGCACAATGTGTCCGCCGAAGCGCGTGCTCGGCGTCATGGCCCGCTCGAGATTCACGCGGCTCCCCGGCACCAGCGCGCGCAGGCTGGTGCGCTCGATGGTCTCCGGCGACAGGTCCGCCGCGAAAGTCTCAGCGGTAATGTCGAGCGCGGTCAGGCAACAGCCATTCACCGCGATGCTCTCGCCGAGCTTCAGCCGGTCGTCGGGCGCGAGCGCCTTCGCCGCACGCAATACCAAACGCGCGCCGCCATCCTTGCCGGACCCTCGAGAAAACGAAACCACCGTGCCCAGCTCTTCAATGATTCCCGTAAACATCTTTCAAGTATCCCTCGATCGCAAAGTCGTCGCCAAATTGTTGATGCCTGACATTCTTCACCGCAAGCGCATCCCGCATGGCGCGGATGCCGCGGCCGCCCACCGCGGGCAGCGCGTCATCGCCGCCGAGCAGCTTCGGCGCGTAGTAAAAGAATATCTTGTCCACGATGCCCGCCTCCAGCGCCGCGCCGTTCAGCGCCGCGCCGGCCTCGATCATCACAGAGGTCATCTGTCGCCTGGCCAGCTCTTCCAGCACGGCGTGCAGGCCAGGCCGCGCATTGTCGCCACCAGCCGAAGGGGCGACGATTACTTCCACGCCGCGTTGCTCCAGCGCGCGCCGCTTCGCCGGATCAGCCGACGCCGCGCACATTATCATTAGGTCGCCATGCACTTCGCTCAGCATCTTCGCAGTGAGCGGGATGCGCAGATGCGAGTCCATTACTACGCGCAGCAGCGGACGCCGCCGAGGATCGCCGCTACGGTCGGTCAGCATCGGATCATCGGCCAGCACCGTGCCGATGCCGGTCCAGATGGCGTCCTGCGCGTGCCGCAACTGCTGGACATGCGCGCGCGCCGCCTCCGAAGTAATCCAACCGGAATTGTCATCCGGCGCGGCGATCTTGCCGTCCAGCGTCATCGCTGCCTTAAGAGTAACCAGCGGCACGCCGGAGGTGATGAATCGCGCGAACGGCTCATTCATTCTTCGCGCTTCTTCTGCGCACTCACCAACACTCACTTCGATGCCCGCAGCCTTAAGTAACTCAAATCCTTTTCCACTCACTTGTGGATTGGGGTCACTCATCGCCGCTACCACGCGAGTGACTCCGGCGCGTATCACTGACTCAGTGCATGGTCCGGTGCGCCCGGTGTGGCAGCACGGCTCCAGGTTCAGATAGAGCGTCGCGCCGCGCGCGGCATTTCCCGCTTGCTCCAGCGCAATCACTTCGCCGTGCTTGCGGCCATCGTAGGTGTGAAACCCCTCGCCAATTGACTTGCCGTCCTTCACCACCAGCGCGCCCACCAGCGGATTCGGCGAAGTGCGTGCGGTGCCGCGCGCGGCCAGTTCCAGCGCGCGCCGCATCCATGCGTGGTCGACCGCGAGAGTTTGTGTGGAGTTAATCATGACCGAAGGGTTATCCATCGCATCCCGCAAGGCTGTCATTCTGAGCGCAGCGAAGAATCTGCTTTTCCGAGGCCCGAGCGAAAGGCGAAAGCAGATTCTTCGCTGCGCTCAGAATGACATACCAAAATAAAGTAACTATTACGCGAATAGTGACTCAATAAACTGCTGTGAGTCGAATGGAATCAGGTCATCCTTTTGCTCGCCGATGCCGACGTAGCGGATCGGCAGCTTCAGCTCACGCGCGATGGCGATCACCACGCCGCCCTTGGCGGTGCCGTCGAGCTTGGTCAGAACGATGCCGGTGACGCCCGAAGTTTCCGTGAACAGCCGCGCCTGCTGCAGGCCGTTCTGTCCGGTGGTCGCGTCCATCACCAGATAAACTTCGTGCGGCGCTCCGGGAATTACTTTGTTGCAGGTGCGCGTTACTTTCTCGAGTTCCGTCATCAAGTTCGTCTTGGTGTGCAGACGCCCAGCGGTATCGGCGAGGACCACATCATAGCCACGCGACTTGGCCGCGGTGAGGCCGTCGAAGATCACCGCGCTGGGGTCCGCGCCGGGCTTCTGCTTGATCACTTCGCAGCCCGCGCGCTCGCCCCACACTTCCAACTGCTCGATGGCCGCGGCGCGAAAGGTGTCGCCCGCGCAGAGCAAAACTGTCTTACCTTGGCGCGTCAACTGCCACGCCAGACGCCCGATGGTGGTGGTCTTGCCGGTGCCGTTCACGCCGACGACCAGGATTACCTGCGGCGGCGCGGTCGCTGCGCGCGGCGTGTTGGATGAACTCTCCAAAAGTTTTGCAAGCTGCCGCTGCAACGACCCGCGCACCGCCGCCGTATCGGGCAGCTCGCCGCGTTTGACCTCGGCGCGCACGGCGTCGAGCACTTCGGTGGTGGTGGCGATGCCGAGGTCGCTCTGGATGAGGATGGTTTCCAGTTCGTCCCACAGCGAGTCGTCGAAGACGGGTTTCGAGCGCAGCGTCTGCTCGATCTTGCCGACGAAGGAATCCTTGGTGGACTTAACGGCCTGCTTCAAGCGCGCGAAGAGCCCCAATTTTTCTGGTGGCGCGGCCTCAGGAGTGACGTCTGGCGTGGCGGGTTTCGATCCAAACAGCGATTTAAACAATGGCGGAGCGCTCCTCTAATACCCGAATATATCACACGCCCACGGTCGGCGCGGGCCGCGTGACAGTGCCCCGCGCGTGAGCGAGCGGGCCGATGGAACACAACGCTCCGGACGCTGACTTTTGCGGTTCACGGTGGAGTTGTGGGCGGAGTTGGGAAAGACGGCGCGACCGGGACGTGGTTATTCCATATGCCCGCTTGCTCACGCGCGCGGCACTGTCACGCGCCACGCCACGCTAGAATACCAGCAACGCGATGCCAAACAGGGGGAAGGCGATGAAGAAGGCCATCATGCAGTAGCCCATCATTTCGCGCACGCTGACGCCGCCGATGCTGACGATGGGCAGCGCCCAGAAGGGCTGAAAGAGGTTGCCGGTCTGCTCGCCGAAGGCCACGGCCATGGCGGTCTTGGCAAGATCGGCGTTCAACTCCATCGCGGCCTTCACCATCACCGGGCCCTGCACGGCCCAGTGTCCGCCGCCGGAGGGCACGAAGAGCGTGATGACGTTGGAGCTGACGTACGACCAGAAGGGCAGGGTATGACTGGTTGAAAATGCCACGAACTGCAACGCGAACCAGTCGGCGAGGCCGGTGTCGCGGATCAGCCCGAGGATGCCGCCGTAAAGAGGATACGCGAGCAGAATCGGTCCCGCCGCCTTGGCGCCGCCGTGGAACGCCTGCATGTAGCGGATGGGCGTGCCGTGCAGCGCCCAGCCGAGCGCGAGCAGCAGGAAGATCATCATGTTCAGGTCCAGATTGAACGTGCCTGCGGCGATGCGCTGAAAAACAAATAGCCCGGCCATGCCGACGAGCACGATCGTTACCAGGCGGCTCTGCTCAATGCGCTCGGCAACGGTCTTCTGACCTTGGTGACTGGAAGCGTTACCAACTGGTGCGGACGGGGGCGCGTCCGGAGCCCCGACCGGAGTATGGTGTTCCATCGGCCCGCTTGCTGACGCGCGCGGCACTGTCACGCCCGGCACAGTTTCGGAAGCCGCTTCCGCCGGATGAATTCTGGCGAACAGCAGCGGCATCAGGATGGCCATGCCCAGCACGGGGACCACGTTATAGAGCGGCAGCAGCGTGCCCGACAGCGGAATGGTCTCCCCGGCCATGCGCTCGATGATATTCATGGGCGAGCCGGGCGTGGCCGTAACCAGCGCGATGGAGCTGGAGATTCCCGAGGCCCACACCGCCCATCCGGTGTAGCCCGCCGCGGCGAGATAGCCTTTAGAAACACCGGGCATGCGGCGCGGAATCTCGCGCACCAGCACGCCGGAGACGACCAGCGAGAATCCCCAGTTGAACAGCGCGGTGGACCAGCCGACCAGAAACACCAGCATCCCGGCGTGAGCCGCCGTGCGCGGAATCGCGCTGATGCGGTCGAGCGCGCGGCGCACCAGAGGCGCATCGACGAGCGCGTGGCCGCACAGCAGGATCAGCGCCATCTGCGTGGTGAAGGCCAGAATCTCCCAAATGCCGCCGTACCATGACGAGAGAATCTTCTCGACCGCCGTATGCGTGATGGCATAGGCCAGCGCCGCCGACACAAATGTCAGCAGCAGCGAGAGCAGGTAGGGCGCGGGCATGTAGTGTTGCGAAACGGCAAGAGCGCGCGCGGCGATTTTCTGCAACATGGTGGTCCCCAAGTTCCGAGTCCGCGCCGCGTGACAGTGCCGCGCGCGTTAGCAAGCGGGCCGATGGAAAAACCATGTATCGGTCGCCGATGTTTTAGCCATACTCGAGCACGACTTTACCGCAAGCCCCCAATGTTGCGTCCGGGGCATT
>CAMBEY010000215.1 GCA_945865705.1 Candidatus Sulfopaludibacter sp. SbA3 | reverse complement strand
AGCCGAGGCATTGACCACACGGGAGATGCCCATCATCCAGAGACCTGCCGGAATTCCGGAACGCTATGAAGAGTATGCCCGGCTGATGTTTGATCTCCAGTTGCTGGCGTTTCGCCTCGATATGACGCGCGTGACCACCTTCATGCTGGGAATCGAAAAGAGCGACCGCATCTATCGCGAGATTGGCATTGATGAGGCACATCACGCACTCTCACACCATAACGGAAACGAGGACATGATCTCGAAGATGATACGCATCGGTTCATTCCACACAGAGTTGTTCGCCTACTATCTGGATAAGCTCCAGTCCACTCCGGATGGAGATGGGACGCTGCTGGATCATTCCGTGGTGATGTTTGGGAGCTCCATGGGTGACGGCAGCATGCACTCGCCCAAGAATCTCCCCACGCTACTGGCGGGCGGCGCATACGGCCAGATCAAAGGCGGCCGCCATCTGCGCTATCCAATGGACACGCCGCACACGAACCTGTTGCTAACGGTACTGAACCTTGCGGGCGTGAAACTGGAGAGCTTTGGCGACAGCAATAGTCAACTGGAACAGCTTTCGATTGGTTGAGGAACCGCTTCATGCCTAGGAAATCAAGAATGGATTTTGGGCGTAGGCTAGCTGCACTTCTCGTGGCTTCCTGCTCACTGGCAGCCGAGCCCGATTTGCGGCTCGTCGAGGCCATGCAAGATCAGGATGTTTCCACGGCGCGGGTTCTGTTGCAGCAGCGCGTGAACGTCAATGTCCCGCAGGCGGACGGGGCCACCGCCCTGGCATGGGCCGCGCACTGGGACAATCTCGAGATCGCCGATCTTCTCATTCGCGCGGGTGCGGATCTGAATGCCGCGAACGAATACGGCGTTACCCCTCTGGCGCTGGCCTGCGCTAACGGAAGCAATGCCATGGCTGTGAAGTTGTTGCAGGCAGGAGCCGACGCCAATGCCGCGCAGTGGTCCGGCGAAACGGCGCTAATGACCTGTTCACGCTCCGGAAGCATGCAGGCGGTGGAAGCGATATTGGCTCGCGGCGGAAAAGTCGACGCCCTAGAGAACCGCCGCGGACAAACTGCGCTGATGTGGGCCGTGGCTGCCCGACAAACAGAGATCGTCCGCCTCTTAGTGAGTCGTGGCGCGGACGTCAAGGTTAAATCCAATCCTTTGCGGGACGCCGTCCCTCTGGAACACAAAACCTATTTCTGGGATGTTGCCGAGGCGATTGACGACACCGGCGCGGCCAGCACGAACCGTCCCAACGTGGCGGGAAGCCATCTGGCCCCGTACAGTTCGAAGGGTGGCTATACCGCGCTGCTATTTGCGGCACAGCGGGGCGATCTTGCAGCCGCGCGGGTGTTGGTTGAAGCTGGAGCGGATGTGAATGCCGGTTCTCCGGATGGCAGTCCGCTGATCATCGCCGCAGCCAGCGGGCATGACCAGGTGGCGAGCTACCTACTTGAGAATGGTGCTGATCCCAATGCCGTTGATAACTACGGCGTCTCGGCCCTGCACTATGCGGTCTGGGAGGGCTTCTTGGGCTTGGGAGACGGCCGCCCACTGCCCACTGATTCGGCCTGGTTTCGCCCTAACATGCCCGAGTTGGTGAAGGTGCTGCTGGCCCATGGTGCCGACCCGAATCTGCGCGTAACCACGGGCTTCCCACCCTACGATTTCCCTCTGTTGCGGCGGGTTGGGAATTTCCAGATGTCGCAATTGGTTCATGCCGGAGCCACCGCGTTCTTTCTTGCCGCCGCGTCGGCTGACGTTCAGATCATGCGCATGCTGCTTGCCGCAGGCGCCGATCCCAAGATCGGGACCAAGGAAGGCGCAACGCCCCTCATGGTGGCGGCGGGACTGGGACGCGTAACGGATCGTAACAAGGAGAAATCGGGGCAGGCTCTGGAGGCCGTCAAACTCATGCTGGAGCTTGGTGCCGAGGTCAGTGCCAGGGAAGCGGGTGGCCGGACCGCACTGCAGGGAGCGGCCTACGGCGGGGAAAACGCGATTATTCAACTTCTGGCGGATCGCGGCGCGGACCTGAATGCGATGGATAACTATGGTCGGACAGCCCTGTTGATTGCGGCGGGAGACCCTAAGCGGCTGATCGGAATTTTCAACAAGCGCTGGATCCAATTGCCGCGCCCGCACGCCAGCACGGCGGAACTACTGCTAAAGCTGGGAGCGACACCCATCGAAAAGCTGAAGATTGAGCGGCGCGTGCAGGCCGACGCCGCGCGCAATGCAAGCGGGCCGATCACAAACCAGTAACTGCCTGTTGGCGAAATTTTCCTGGGATCGTTTAGCAAAATTCTGTAGTTTGCCTGGAAGCATCGGGCTAGTTGCCGTCCGTTTTGAATCACCTGGTACTGGGCAAGTTTTGGGTAGCGTAGATGCGAGTGTGTCGACGCGAAAGTCATACTGTTGAAGTCTCTGGGGGGATCCATGTACGAAGTCTGCAAGAAAGTCAGATTGCTGTGGTTGACAGCTCTCACCGTTGTTGTGGGGCTATCTGGAATAGCCGTCAATAAGGCTCATGGCCAGCTTCCGACTGGCACAATCCTGGGAGTGGTGCGCGATAGCTCCGACGCGCTCATCCCCGGCGCCAACGTTGTGGCAAGAAACGTGGAAACAGGCCAGACCCGCACCACGGCAACCGGCGTGCAGGGAGCGTACCGCCTGTCGGCGCTTCCAGTGGGCCAGTATGAAGTCCGCGTAGAACACTCCGGGTTCCAATCGGCGGTGCAGAGCGGCCTGGCTTTGACTGTGTCCCAGGAAGCGGTGCTGAACTTCACGCTGAATGTCGGGAGGGTGGAGGAAACGGTTTCCGTTACGGCGGATGCGCCGCTGGTGAACACCACCTCGGGCTCACTGGGCGGACTGGTGAGCGAAGATCGCGTCGCCGAACTGCCGCTTGAAGGACGCAGCTTCATGGGCCTCACGCTTCTTCAGCCCGGTATCACCCAACACCGCAATGCGACCAAAGCGGTTCCCGGAACCGCCGGTGTACGGCTGAGCAGCAGTGGCGCTCCCTTCCGCTCCAATAACTACCTGATGGACGGAGCCATGATGCAGAACCTGATCGTCTCCACTGCCGCCTCGGCCAGCGGCGCATCGCTTGGCCTGGAAGGCATTCGCGAATTCCGCATCATCAGCAACTCCTTCAGCGCGGAGTATGGCATGACCATGGGCAGCCAGATCGTGATGGTGAGCAAGTCCGGTACGAACACGCTGCATGGCTCCCTGTTCGAGTACTTTCGCAATAGCGCACTGGACGCCAGAAACTTCTTTGACTACAAGACCGAGGCCTCCAAGCGCCGCTCGCCGCCGTTTGTGAGAAATAACTTCGGCGGCTCCATCGGTGGCCCGATTCGCAGAGACGCCACATTCTTCTTCCTGACTTATGAAGGCTTGCGCGAGCGGCTTGGCGTGACGAAGATTGTACCCGTGCCCGGCGCGGGTTGCCGCGGCAGCGCCAATGCCGTGGTTACGCGCGATGCCTGCCCGCAGTTGCCGGAACTGGCCGGCCAACCGGCAGCGGCTCAGGTGGCCACCGTATCTCCGGTGATTGCGCCTTGGATCCCCATCTTTCAACTACCAAACCTGCCCGGCAACCGGCATACGTTCCCCTTCACGCAGCCTACGAATGAACTGTTCGCTCAAGCCCGCGGCGACCATAATTTCTCCGAGTCCGATAGTTTATTTGGCCGTTACACCGTTAGCGATGCCCAGCAGAATCAGATTCTGGATACTCCGGAGTTCGGCCAGATTCTGATCAGCCGAAACCAATTCGCCACGCTATCGGAGAATCACGTGATCTCCCCCACTGCCATCAACACCGTGCGAATGTCGTACGCCCGCACGTTCAGCGAGAACCAGTCCCCCTCGCCCTTCGCGGGACCGCAGTACTCCTTCATTCCGGGCAAAGATATGGGGGTTGTCAATATCGCGGGTATTGGGAATTACGGGCCTTCCAGCACCACGCCGGCCATATATAATCAGGGCATCTTTACGCTCAGCGATGACATGTTCAACACGCTAGGCAGGCACTCGCTGAAGTACGGAATTTTGGTCAACCACTTCCGTCAGTACGTTACCGTCAGCACGGATAATCGCGGGACGGTGCAGTTTGCCAATATGCGAGATTTCCTGGAAGGCCGGGCGCAGGCTTACTCCGCAATCACTCCGGGTTCGCAGCTCAGCCGAACTCACTACTACACGACGTACGGCTTCTACCTCCAGGACGATTTCCAGGTGCGGCCAACCCTCACGTTGAATCTGGGTCTGCGCTATGAATTCAACACAGATCCATCCGAAGTCAGGGGACGCGGCGCCGCGCTGCGCGACATCGTACATGATGAGAAGACGACTCTGGGGCTGCCGATCCAGAACGATTCCCGCCGGAACATCGGTCCACGGCTGGGGTTTGCCTGGAACGCCACCGGCGACGGAAAAACCTCCGTTCGCGGCGGCTTCGGCTTGCTGCATGACATTGGCCTGCTGGGAGCCACGCTGGTGGTGACCGTGACCTCCACACCACCTTTCTCAAGCACCAGCACCGTAACCGGATTCCCTATCATCAGTTCCCTGCCGCTGCCATATGACCGGGCCACCATCGGCAACACCATCCGCGGCGCGGATTACAACATCAAGCAGCCATCCATGTTCCACTACAACCTTACGGTGGACCGAGCGCTGCCCTGGAGTTCAGCCCTTTCGCTCGGGTACGTGGGATCGAAGGGCACTAACATTGTTACGGAAATCGAAGGCAACCCCTCCATTCCCGACATCCTTCCCAACGGCCGCATGTTCTGGCCATCGGTGCGCCGGAGAAACTTGTTCTGGGGACCGATGCTGCTGGGATCGTCCGGCGTGAATTCCCATTACCACTCGCTGCAGTTTGGAGCGAAGAAAGAGGCTGGCCACGGCCTGGTGTTCCAGAGTTCCTACACCTGGTCCAAGGCGACTGATGAAACGCAAGGTCAGCTGGGCGGCGACATCACCACGGAGAGCGTGGTCGCCATGGATCCGTACAACCGCAAGACTGACCGCGGCCGTGCCGCATTCGACATCGGGCACAACTGGCGCTTCAACTCTTTGTATTCCCTGCCAGGGACGTCCGCGACGGGAATCGCTGGGGTTTTGCTGAATGGCTGGCGTCTGGGCGGCATCGTGTCACTACAGTCCGGCTATCCATTTACGATTAATATCCTTGCCAACCGCTCCCGCAATGGCGT
>CAMBEY010000214.1 GCA_945865705.1 Candidatus Sulfopaludibacter sp. SbA3 | reverse complement strand
GTACGCTAAAGATAAAAGCAGATTCCTCGCTCCGCTCGGAATGACAACTCATACAAAATTTCAGCAAGCGGTTAGCAGGCGGATGGAGCGCTGCGCTCGCCCTCCACCCACACGGCGCCGTCGCGGAAGTACTCCTTCTTCCAGATCGGCACGATCTTCTTCAATTGATCAATGGCCGCGCGGCAGGCCGTGAACGCCGCGGGGCGGTGCGGCGAGGCGACTACGATCACTACGCTGGCCTCGCCGATCTCCAGTCGTCCCAGCCGATGCACGATGCCGATGCGCCCGATGGGATGCTGGTCCAGCAGCGCAACGCAAATCTCGCGCATCTTGGCGAGCGCCATCGGCTCGTAGCCTTCATATTCCAGATAAAGCGTCTCGCGCTCCACGCGCGTG
This sequence comes from Candidatus Sulfopaludibacter sp. SbA3, assembly GCA_945865705.1. Taxonomy (GTDB): domain Bacteria; phylum Acidobacteriota; class Terriglobia; order 2-12-FULL-54-10; family 2-12-FULL-54-10; genus SHUM01. The sequence goes on along the minus strand of CAMBEY010000214.1, from coordinate 4,846 downwards.
GCTTCATTGGGGGGCGGCAGCGGCATCTTTGAATTATTGCGCACGATGCCCGCGAAGGTCGCCACCGCGCCGTCGGTGGGCCGCGTCAACTCGGCCTCCAAAGCGCGCGCGTCAATGGCCTCACGAACAATCCGCACCACCCAGCGTTTTCCCTCTGTGGTTAAATTCGGGCGGTCAGTCCCGCCACTCACGGGCGGCAATAGCGCCACTTCATCGCCATCTTCCAGCCGCTGGTGCGCTTCCACAAACTCCCGGTTGCGCGAGAACATCATACTGGAGCGGTGGCGCGCGATCCCAGGATGCGCGGCCTGGATCGCAGCGTAGAGCGCGGCCAAGTCCGCGCCCGCGTCCATCTGGACGACCTGCTCAGCGCAGCCCGTAACATCCTTCAGCACCCCGAAGAACAACACGCGAATCTGCATGATCTCCACTCGCCGACCGGATCAAGCAATCATTGTAGCGCGTAACCCGCACATCGCGTAACTGGCCATCGCGTAACTGGCCAGGGCGTAGCAGAGCCGCGTCACAGTGCCGCGCGCGTCAGCAAGCGGACCCGGTCGGCGGGTAGCGACGATTGCATGGAAACCAGCGCGTGGCATCCGGCGCGTGACACCGAACATCGTGCTCACGTCAACCCGGTCCACTCCCTTACGGTCGTGGCTCTGTGACGCGGCTCTGTTACGCTTGACATTCGCTGGCCCGCCGATTCAATCTGGCCCTATGCCCCCTTTGCGCCTGCGCGACATACTGCGCCGCCAATGGAAGACCATCGTCGCCGTGCTCGGCGGCAACTTCATTTACTACGTGCTGCTTTACCGTTGGCTGCCGGCGCACGCGCGGCATCGCCGCAATCAACTGGACTTCGGCCTGCTGATCGACTTTTGGATCTGCGTATTCCTCTACTTTCTGCTGGCCGCACTCTTCCGCCGCTCAGAAAAATCCGGCGTCAAACCCAGCGACAATTCCTAGCAGAAAACGAAATTGCCACAGAGCCACGGAGCAACTTTTCGCTGTGTCTCTGCGTTTAACAAGTGTTGGCGAGTTGCAGCGATGATGTTTGAATCAGTTGTCGATGAGGCTTAAGTGGGGCAGGCATTCCTGCCTGCCTCCGGAGGACAGGTCTGGAGACCTGTCCCTTCCTTAGAGCGCAAACGGACTCACCGCGGGCTTGTCCCATCGGGCCAGCGGCGTGAATTGAATATGGTACATTGGATGATTCGGCACTTTCTATATGACCTTCGCGTCTACGGGGGTTTCCCATGCATGATCGAAACATCAGGCTCGCGCGTGTGCTGCTGTTGATATGGACCGCGCTCCTGCTTGCGCCGGCGGCGCGAGCGCAAACCAGCGCTGGCGACAACGAATTCCTGCGCGACTACTCGCTCGGCACCGCTTGGTTCCCGCGCTCGACCGCGCCCTATCGTCAGCAGGGCGTGCCCGCGCTGCAACTGGAGAACGGCCCGCGCCTCCGCGATCTGATTCACGATGGGCGACTGGAACTCTCGCTTTCTGACGCGCTCGCGCTGGCGCTTGAGAACAATCTCGACATCGCCGTGCAGCGGTATCTCAAGCCGATGGCCGATGTGGACGTGTTGCGCACCCAATCCGGCCAAGCCGCGCGCGGCGTGCAGGGCGCCTCAGTCCCTAGTGGATTGAGCTCCGGCGCGCTCGGCGCGGGCGTCACCGGCGACACCGGAGGCGGCGGAACCGGCTCGGCCGGCGGCATCACCGGCGGCGGCGGCGCGGTCAACATCGGCCAGGTGGGCAGCTTCGATCCAGCCGTCAGTTTTGGATTCAGTTGGGACCGCGTCAGCTCGCCGCTGAACTCCCTGGTCGTCTCCGGCACACCGGTCTCCACCAGCACCGCGACATCCTACTCCGGCTCCTACGCGCAACTGTTTCCCACCGGCTTGAGCTACTTCGTTTCCTTAAGCGGACTGCGCCAGAGCACCACGGAGAATCGCCTGTTCAACCCCGCTGTCTCGACACGATTTAGCGTCGGCTTCAACCAGCCATTGCTGAACGGGCGTGGCAAACTCTCCAACCTGCGTTTTGTTACCGTGGCGCGCAATAACCGGCGCATAACGGAAGAAGTATTTCGCCAGCAGGTGATCATCGCGCTGGTCGCGGTCGAGAATGCTTACTGGGATTTGGCGGCCTTTCAGGAAATCGTGAAGGTGGCCACGCAGTCACTCACCGTGGCGCGCAAGCTGCGCGAAGACAATCGTCGTCAGGCCGAGATCGGCACCATGGCTCCGCTCGACGTGGTCGCCGCGGACTCGGAAGTGGCCGCGCGGGAGCGCGACCTGATCGTCGCTGAAACGAATTTGCAGTTGCAGGAGACACGCCTGAAAAACATGCTCACGCGACGGCACGATCCGGCGCTGGACGCCTCGCGCATCGTGGTCACCGCGCCGATGCCCGCGCCAAAAGCAACCGACATCCCGGAGTTGCAGAGCGCGCTGAAGTCGGCTCTCGAGAATCGCCCCGATTTGCGGCAGGCCACTGGGAATCTTGAAAATCAGACACTCTCGCTCGACTTCACCAAACAGAGTTTGCTGCCCGAACTCGCCGTCTTCGGTCTGCTTTCCGGTTCGGGCTTGGAGGGCAACAGTCCGAATACGATTCCGCCGACCACGGGCGGCATGGGCGGCGCGCTGGGGCAGGCGTTCAGCTATGACTTCCCCGAAACCGCCGGCGGCTTGAGCCTCTCCTTCTCCGTGCGCAATCGCGCGGCGCAGGCGGATAATCTCCGCGCGCAACTGGAGAACAGCCAGCAACAAGTCGCGCTGCTACGCTCGCAGAATCAGGTTTCACTCGAAGTGCGCCAAGCCATCATCGGACTGCTGCAAGGTAAAGCGCAGGTGGAGGCGGCGCGCGAAGCAGCGCGCCTCGCTCGCCAGACACTCGACGCCGAGCAGAAGAAACTCGACGCGGGCGTTTCCACTCCCTATCAACTCATCTTGCGCGAGCGCGACTACGTGGCCGCGCAGCAGGCCGAAGTGCAGACCGTGGCCGGGTACTCGAAAGCATTGGTCGAGATGGACCGCGCGATGGGCGCAACCCTCACGCGCAACGGCATTGAGTTACAGGACGCGCTCAGCGGCAGCTACTCAAAATCCCTGACTCCGGCGGTGGCTCGCTAATGCCGTCTGTTCCCACATGCCATCTGGACCGCTGTACGACTTGCGGCCCTGCTGCCCCGGCGCGATGCGCCGGATTACTGGAGACGCGATGCGCCGGATTACTAGAGGCGCGAGGCGCCAGGCTGCTGGCTGTCGCGTGGCTGGCGATGGCGCTGGTAGTGTTTGCGGTAAGCGCTGTGGCGCAGTCGCCCGCGCCAACTCTCCCGTCAACTCCCCAGGCGGCAGCCAGCTTAATCAACGCGGATGATCCGGCGTGGTTCCCACGTTCGCTCGCAACCTTCCAATCGAAAACATTGCCCGCGCCTAGCACGGCGAACTCCGCAAGATTAAGCGAAAGTCTGCGCGACGGAACGCTGGAACTTTCACTGGAAGGATTGTTCCAACTCTTGTTGGAAAACAATCTGGATTTTGCCGCCGCGCGCTACAACCTGGAGATGTCCGAGACCGACCTGCTGCGCGCCAAGGCCGGCCAGGCTCCGCGCGGCACGGACGGCGCGCGCGTCCCCAGTGGACTGTTTGCGGGAGCCATCGGCGCGGGCCTCGGCGGAGGAGGCGGCGGCGGTGGTGGTGGGGGCGGCGGAATCAGCGGCAACGCGCGCGCGGTGTCGGTGGGGCCGCGCGGCAGCTACGATCCGTCATTCAGCTTGAACTTCAGCCAGGACCGGACGACGAGTCCGCTGAACTCGACGCGCATCTCCGGCGTGCCCACCGTTACCACATCGACGACGGCGTTCTCGGCGCGCTACGTCCAGGCGTTTACGTCGGGAACCAGTTTCACGCTGAGTTACAATGCGCAGCGACAAAAATCGACGCAGCAATTCTTGCTGTTCAATCCTTCGGTTACTTCGGGATTGAATTTCCAGATGAATCAGCAACTGCTGGCGGGCTGGGGCTTCGCCATCAACCGGCGATTCGAGCATGTCGCCGAGCGCAATCGCAACATTGCGCGCGAGGTTTTCCGTCAGCAACTGATGACCGGCATGGCGCAGGCGGAGAACCAGTATTGGGATCTCGCGGCCTCGCGCAAGCGTGTCGAGTCGGCGGGACAGGCGCTGGTGGTCGCCGAGCGTTTATTGAATGACAATCGCCGCCAGGCCGAGATTGGCACGCTGCCGCCGCTGGACGTGGTGGCGGCCGAATCTGAGGTGGCCGCGCGGCGGCGCGACTTGATCGTCACCCAAACTGGTCAGCAAGTGGCCGAGCTGCGGCTGAAGAATTTGTTCAGCAAGTCGTTTGCAACTGGGGCGGATGGGACGGATGAGAATGATGCGGTCAGCGCGGCGCAGATCACCTTGCTCGATCCCCTGCCCGAGCCGCAGGATTCCGATATTCCCGCGCTGGAAGACGCCGTGGCCGCGGCCATGTCCAGCCGTCCCGAACTGGCGCAGGGCGAAGGCAACATTCTGAATCAGCAGGTGGCCACGGAGTTTACGCGGCGACGGCTGAAGCCTGCGCTGAACATCTTCGGCGTTTTGTCGAGCGGCGGGCGCGATGGCTCGCTCGGCCCCGCGCTGGCGCAGAACATCCGCTACGATTACCCGGAGTACGCCTTCGGGTTTTCGCTTTCCTTCTCGACAAACAATCGCGCGGCGCAAGCCGACGATATGCGCGCGCGCCTCGATCTGCGGCAGGCCGAAACGTCACTGGAGCGCACACGCAATCAGATTCGCCTGGAAGTTCGCAACGCCATCATCGGGCTG
>CAMBEY010000213.1 GCA_945865705.1 Candidatus Sulfopaludibacter sp. SbA3 | reverse complement strand
AGGGAGCGGGGGTGGGTGTTTCGCTATGAATACCACCCCCGCTCCCAGACGGTCGCGGCACTGTTAGCTACAAACCGTTAGGAACAATATGATCCACGGAAAAATCTGCGGCCTGCGCCGCGCCGAAGATGTCGCCGCCGCGGTCGCAGCCGGAGCCGACGCGCTGGGCTTCAACTTCTGGACCGGGACGAAGCGTTACATCGACCCGACGCAAGCCGCGCCGATCATTAAGAATGTCCCGAAGAATATTCTTACCGTCGGCGTCTTCGTCGATGAAACTCCCGCGCGCATGTTGGAGATCGCCGCCCTGACCGGCATCGGAGCAATTCAGTTGCACGGCAACGAGCCGCCGGAGGCGCTGTCGCAACTTGGCGCATATAGAAAGATAAAGGCAATAAAAGTCGGGGACCATCTCGACCCAGAGAGACTAAAAGCCGAGCTTGAATCTTATCGCGCCGCCGAGGTGATCCTGCTGGACCGCGCGGTGGCGGGCATGACGGGCGGCACGGGACAAAAGTTTGACTGGTCCCTCGCCATCGCAGCGAAAAAATATGCGACCATACTTCTTGCGGGCGGATTGACTCCGGCAAACGTCGCCGAAGCCATCCGGCAAGTGCAGCCCTGGGGCGTGGACGTAGCCAGCGGCGTCGAGACCGCGCCCGGCGTGAAGGACGCAACGCTGATCCGCGAATTCATCCGCAACGCGCGCGCGGCGTAGGTATTGCTTTGGTTTGATCCGAGCCGCGCCAGTAATGGCACGTCCACCACGCCGGATCAACACCACCCCGCGCGCCCGACTCGCACGGTGATACGCATTCAGGCGCTGGCCCGTCTGACCACCATCGTAGACGCGCCATTACTGGCGCGGCTCGGATCGCGCAGGGCATTAAGGACATACTCAATGATCGAAACAAAATCACAACCCGGCGAGCAGGGCCGATTCGGCGCCTATGGCGGGCGCTACGCTCCCGAGACGCTGATGCATCCGCTCGAAGAATTGGAGCAGGCCTACTTCGCCGCGCGCTCCGATCCCGCGTTTCAGGCCGAGTTCGATTACCTCTTGAAGAACTATGTCGGACGTCCCTCGCCGCTCTACTACGCCAAGCGTCTGAGCGAATCGCTCGGCGGCGCGTCGTCGGGATCAATGCCGGGAACGAAAATTTATCTGAAGCGCGAAGACCTGCTGCACACCGGCGCGCACAAAATCAACAACTGCGTGGGACAGGCCTTGCTCGCCCGCCGCATGGGCAAGCGCCGCATCATCGCCGAGACCGGCGCGGGCCAGCACGGCGTGGCAACGGCGACGGTCTGCGCGCTGTTCGGATTCACCTGCCGCGTCTATATGGGCGAGGAGGACATGGCGCGCCAGCGGCTGAACGTCTTCCGCATGAAGCTGCTCGGCGCGGAGGTCATCCCCGTTACGGCGGGCCAGCGTACGCTGAAAGAGGCCATCAGCGAGGCCATGCGCGACTGGGTTACGAATGTTGAGGACACTTACTACCTGCTCGGCTCGGCGCTCGGCTCGCACCCGTATCCGCTCATGGTGCGCGATTTTCAATCGGTGATCGGCAAGGAAGCGCGTGAGCAGATTCTCGCCGCCGAGGGTCGCCTGCCCGATCAACTCATCGCCTGCGTCGGCGGCGGCAGCAACGCCATCGGCCTATTCCACGCCTTCCGCGACGACGCCAACGTGAAGATGATCGGAGTGGAGGCGGGCGGGCGCGGCACCGGATTGGGCGAGCACGCGGCGCGCTTCAGCGGCGGCACGCCCGGCGTGTTGCAAGGGACATTTACTTACCTGCTGCAAGATAACAACGGCCAGATCGTCAACACCCACTCCGTCTCGGCGGGCCTGGACTACGCCGCCGTGGGCCCCGAGCACGCCATGCTCCACGACTCGGGCCGCGCCGAATACACGAGCTGCAACGACTCAGACGCTCTCGACGCCTGCCAGCGGCTGATGCTCCTCGAAGGCATCCTGCCCGCGCTGGAGTCCTCGCACGCCATCGCCGAAGTCATCAAGCGCGCCCCGAAAGCGCGGAACGAAATCATCATCGTCAATCTCTCCGGCCGCGGCGACAAGGACATCGAAATCCTGCAACGCGAACTGAAGCTGTAATTCCCCTTCACTTTCAACCTTGACTCTGTATATTAAGGTAATATACTAAAATTGTGGACCCTTGGGAACAACTTCTGGACTCGGCAGAGTTCGAGTGGGACGACGGTAATCTCCGGAAGAATTGGGAAAAGCATCGGGTTGCTTTTTGGGAAGCCGAGCAGGTGTTCACCAATCAGCCGCTCGTGATTGCCCCCAGTTCGTCGACTGCAGGCGAAGCTCGATTCTATGGATTGGGAAAATCGGATGCGGGCCGGCGCATGTTCGTGGCTTTCACGATTCGCCATAGCCGCATTCGTATCATATCGGCAAGGGATATGAGCCGGAAAGAGAGGTCAGCGTATCAATCATATGAAGAAGAAACGAATTCCACAATTTAAGAGTGAGGATCAGGAGCGTGCCTTCTGGGCGAAGCATGACTCGACGGATTATGTGGACTGGTCCGTCGCGCGGAAAGTCGTCCTTGAGAATCTGCGTCCTTCGCTGAAAACCATCTCTCTTCGCCTGCCTGCCTCGTTGCTGGCAGAGTTGAAATTACTCGCAAACAAGCGCGATGTGCCCTACCAGTCGCTGCTGAAGAATTTTCTGGCCGAGCGCGTTCAGGCAGAGTTGCGCGTGCCGGGGTCGCGATCCAGGTCATAACAAACCATGCCCACACGTATACAGCAACGATGGAACGAACTGCGCGCCTCGGGCGGCAAGGCGCTGATCCCGTTTGTCATGGCGGGCGACCCGGATATGCGGCGCTGCCTCGAGGTGGTGCTGGCGCTCGCCGATGCGGGCGCGGACATCATTGAACTTGGCGTGCCCTTCTCCGAGCCGGTCGCTGATGGCGAAGTCATTCAACGCGCGGGTGGACGCGCCATCGCCAACGGCTCGTTTCTGCCCGCCATCCTTGATCTGGTGAAGCAGGTGCGGAAGCAATCGCAAGTCCCTCTGCTGCTGATGAGCTACCTGAATCCCATCCTGCGCTACGGCTTCGAGAAGTTCGCCGCCGACGCCGTCGCCGCCGGAGCCGACGGCGCGCTGATCACCGACCTGAGCGTCGAGGAGGCCGGCCCGTATATTAATGTGATCCGCGGGGACGCGAATGGCCGTAATGCAGAGGCCGCGAAGCCGCGCCACAATTTCGACACCGTGTTTCTGGCCTCGCCCACCAGCACCGCCGCGCGCCTGCGCCGCATCGTGGAATACTCCACCGGCTTCGTCTACGCCGTCAGCCGCACGGGAATCACCGGGACGCAGGCGAGCCTGTCGACCGCCATCGTCCCACTGCTCGCCAAACTGCGCGCGCTCACCGAGACGCCCATCGCCGCCGGATTCGGCATCTCGCGCCCCGAGCATCTCGCCGCGTTGGCACCGCACGCCGACGGCGTGGTGGTCGGCAGTGCGCTGGTGAAATGTCTGGAGGATCATCTCGACAACCCCGCCCCGCACGTTGCCGAGATGGCCCGCTGGCTGCGCGAGGGCTTCAAGGAGACAGGAGTTAGAAGTTAGAAGTCAGAATAGTCAGGTAACGCGACTGCAGCACTGGAGTCTTCGGTCGAGTGGCATTCCTTACCGTGACCGTCAAAGTTGCTCAGCTGTATTTTCCATTGGCAGGAAACCTCATGGCATTTAACAGGACAGTGATTTCCGACTGGGGAGACATCCACGTTCTCGCCAAGCACGGCTGGTTGTATCGAGGCCAAAGGTCGGCAGATTGGCCTTTGCAGACCTCGCTGGAAAGGTGCTGCAACCGTCAGAAGATTTTAGCTTTGGACCAGTCCAGAATTGAAAGTGAGCTTTTTCGTGAGTTTCGACGCGCCTATCATCAATATGCAAATCACATTCCAGATGCATCGTCATGCCTAGAGTGGATGTCCCTAATGCAACACCACGGGGCACCAACTCGGCTGCTCGACTTCACGTACTCGATCTACGTTGCGGCCTATTTTGCACTTGAAAGCGCCGAAGGCGACGCCGCGGTGTGGGCTTTCAACGGACCATGGGCACTCGGAGAGTCAATTGAGCGGTTTCACAGTGCCGCCAAACCGAATTGGGAGCGCCTTCGCGAGCCGTTCCGGGAAGAACATGAACGATTTCTCATCCCGATTTTTTTTCGAAGAACCATATGTCCGAGCTGCTTGTCCGCTGAATCCGTTTCGGCTGAACGAACGACTTCGAGTTCAGAAAGGCGCGTTCCTTGTTCCCGGCGACGGCACAGCTTCGTTCGCTGACAACCTTATGGCGTTAGAAGGGCACGACCGGGCTGAAAATGTAATCCAAATCGTAGTTCCTCATGCGATTAGGGCAAACGCGTTGAGGCAACTCTTCCATATGAACGTCTCCCGCACTAGCCTGTTTCCAGGTCTCGATGGGTTCGCGCAGTCTCTTGGGGTCTACCATTCGGTTTTCGACCCCGTGAAATGGGTGTGAGTCCAGGCTGTCTTAGAATTTGGGTCAACCGAGGTTAGGCAGCACGTTCCACAACCTCTGCGCCCACTCGCTCAATAGTCCAATCTCAGTCTTCCCTGTCGCGCATCCAATCCCGATGCTGCGAAACAATCGAAGCGATGCTAGCAAACCCGCTGGGCTGATGCAATCCGGCCTTGCAAGCGATGGGCTGTGGCATAATGGAAAATTGTTGCGGTGTGCTCGATATCGAATTAGGATGCGAGTTTGCCGAGCACTTGCAGCATACGTACACGGCACGGCGCAGAAACTTTTATGGACATCACAGACTGGCGCAAGAAAATTGATGAAGTGGACCGCGAGTTGGTGCGCCTGCTGAACGAGCGGGCGCGCGTGGTGCTGGAGATTGCCAGGATCAAGAAGCAAGGTGGGCTGGCCATTCTCGATCCGCGGCGCGAGCGTGAAGTATTCCAGAATATTGTGGATGCCAATCAGGGACCGCTGGAAAGCGCCGCCGTACAGCGCATGTTCCAGCAGATCATTGAGGAGTCGCGCGGCCTGGAGCAGGACCTATTGGAGAAAAAGGCGGCGCGCAAGACGGCCGTTAAGGGCCGCTAGGGGAGCCTGCTTTCGACACGCGGGATCGTTTTCGATTGTCTTCGGGTGCCAGGCTGTTTTTTGTTGCGAATGATTATGGGGATACCACCCTGGCGGCGACGGTAAACGCTGCTGACCCACTACCGAAACGAATCCAAACGATATGACAGCTAACTCCGCCGGCCACATCCAACAGATCACCATCTGC
>CAMBEY010000212.1 GCA_945865705.1 Candidatus Sulfopaludibacter sp. SbA3 | reverse complement strand
TATTTGGGTGCGCGACCAACTCCCGGCTTCAAGCGCATTCGATTGTTCCCACAGTATTCGGTTGCGTTTAGAGTTCAGCCTTTCATACATGGTGGACGCTCCATGACTGTCGCGGCTCGGATACACCATCCCGGAAAACGCGCTAGACTGGAAACTGATGACAACTCAAAAAGAACAATTGATTGGCCTGACACTGGAGCAGATGGAAACCCGTCTAAAACAGGCCGGCGAGCCAGCCTTCCGGGGCCGTCAACTCTATCACGCGCTCTATCATGAGCGGCAGGTGGACTTCGCTAAGATCACCGCGTTTCCGCTTGCGCTGCGCACCCGGTTGAGCGAGCAGTGCGAAGCCACGCTGCCCGCCGTGGACCGCACCTTCCACAGCGCCGACGGTACCACGCGCTTTCTGCTGGGCCTGGCCGACGGCAAGCAGATCGAAGCCGTGGTGATGCCCAGGCACTTGCCCAGCAATCAGCGTGAGTTGCGCATGCGCACGACTTACTGTGTTTCCACGCAGGCTGGCTGTGCCGTCGATTGCAAGTTCTGCCTGACCGGCGCACTGGGCTTTTTCCGTAACTTGACTACGGGCGAGATTGTCGGCCAGGTGCTGCGCGCGATGGGCGAGGGGAAGGAAAGAGATGAGGCAGAGGAGGCAAAGGAAGCAGAGGAAAGTCACAGTGCCGCGACCGTCAGGGAGCGGACACGTCAGCAGTCAACTAATCCAGATGAAGACACCAGCACCCTCGGCGCGCCACGGCTGAACTTGGTCTTCATGGGACAGGGCGAGCCGATGCTGAACTATGACAACGTCATGGCCGCATTCCGTATTCTGTCCGACACTAAGGGCATCGGCATCCCCGCATCGCGCATCACGCTCTCGACCGCCGGCGTCGTGCCTGGCATCGAGCGGCTGGGGCAGGAGGCCAATCGACCGCGCCTGGCCATCTCGCTGAATGCGCCCAATGACGAAATCCGCACGCGCATCATGCCCATCAACAAGAAGTGGCCCATCGCCGAGTTGCTGCGCGCCTGCCGCAACTACCCGCTGCGCCCGAAAGAACAACTTACTTTTGAGTATGTGCTGCTCGCCGGAGTGAATGATTCAATCGCTCACGCGCGTGAGCTGGCGAAATTGATCGGCAAGCTGCCCTGCAAAGTGAACCTGATCGGTTGGAATCCCGGTCCAGAGTTGGGCTTCCGTACCACTTCGGACATCACCATCCGCGCGTTTCAGGCCGAGTTGAAAGACCGCGGCATCTCCAATTACCTGCGCGTCCCCCGCGGTCGCGACATCTTCGCCGCCTGCGGCCAGCTCAGCCTTGCTTCGCAAGGCGGGGTGTAGGGAATCGGAGCCTTGCTTCGCAAGGCGGGTGTAGTGAGTGGGGTGTTGGGTGTAGCGGAAGGCCTTATCGATTTCCAAATTCCAATCGTCAAATTCCGAATTCCAAATGTCGAATTCCATATTCCAAGATCCAAATTTTAGCCAAATAAATCCAAATTTCGGCCAGCGTTAGCGCCGCTTTCGGAATCCGGAATCGTGTTCTCCTCCGTTTACGGGCGAATCCCGATCACGGACATCATGCGTCCCGCGCGCAGCGCGTCGCGGCGGTGCGAGAAGAACTGCCGCGGATGGCAGTGCGTACACGGCGCGGCGGTCCAGATGTTCTTGGCGGCGATGCCCACTTCGGTGAGCTGGCTTACGTTGGCCATCACCAAATCCAGATGATACTTCTTCGGCTTCTCCAGCAACGGATACTTGATCACATTGCGATACATCAACGCATGGCGCTCCGCAAAAGGTCGCTCGCGCTCAGGCGGCAACGCAAATAATTTCATGCTCTGATTAAACTGCGACTCAAAGGCTCGCAGCACGTCTTCGCCCACCTCGAAGCAGCACGCCCGAATGCCCGGCCCGATGGCCACGCGCAGGTCTTCGGGACGCGAGCCGTGGAGCATCATCATGCGCCCCACGCCCTTCTGCGCGATGCGCCGCAGCGTGCCGCGCCATCCGGCATGGATCGCGGCGACGACGCGCTGTCGCGTGTCGGCGATGAGAATGGGCAGGCAGTCGGCGCTGAGGATGGAAAGCAGCAGCCCCGGCTGCGCGGTGATCTGCCCGTCGCCGCGCAGCGAGTCCCGACAGGGTGAATCCGAATTGCTCGCTTTGGCGTTGGCTCCCTCCGCGCCGTAACTGCGCAGCAAGTCCGAGTGAATCTGGTTCAGCGTGAGCAGTTGAAATTTCTTGGCGGGCAGAGCCTCGATGAACTGCCGCCGGTTCTCCGCGATGCTCGCCGCCGTATCCCACTTCACCTGCCCAAGATTCAGCTCGCCGCGCTTCGAGGTTACATAAGGCGGGATGCTCACGCCGCCGTAGCGCGTGGAAAAACCATGCACCAGCCACGGCAGATCCTGGAATACCGGAGCCTTCAGAATGTCGCAACGAGCGGGACTGGAGGGCTGAGCGGAGCGTGGCTCGGCCTTGGGCCTGCTTACTTGCCGTGCGCGTGCGGCGGGCATGGAATCCTTTCCGATTCGTGATAGTCTGTGCGTTCCGGCTGTTGGCTGGAGTCTACCATTGTACTTGAGCCGCCCGGTCGCCGGGGAGTACCAGCGGGTTGCATGAAGGCTTACGCGCAGGAGATGAGCAGCAATGAACGATGAACCGATGTCGCAGGGCGGGCCGCCAAGCGGGCCGGAGAACTGGGTGGACGTGGGCGCAGTCGCCGAGTTAAGCCGGCAGTCCGTGCAGGCGATTAGCGTGGGCAAGACGCGCCTTGCGCTGACCTGCCGCGACGGCGAATTCGGCGTCATCTCCGGCGCATGCAACCACGTCGGCGGACCGCTGGCCGAAGGCAGGCTTGAGGGCGACTATGTGGTCTGCCCGTGGCACTACTGGAAATTTCATCGCACCGGCGGGCAGGGTGAGCCGGGCTTTGAAGCGGACGCCGTGCCCGCGCATCGCGTGAAAGTGGAGAGCGGGCGTGTGCTGGTCGAGTCGTCGGCTCACACCAAGCGCTCGCGCAAGCCGCATGCGCCGCATCCGCTGGCGCGCACGCCGCAGCGCGAGCCGGGGCCGGTGCGCGTACTGGGCATTTCCACCACGGCCATGACCGCCGATCAGCCGCGCTACAGCACCTCAGACGACTTGCTCGAACATGCCGTGCGACACGCGGCTACGCTCGGTGCGGAGGCGCGTAGCATCCGCCTGCGCGAGCTGAACTTCCGCGCCTGCGAAGGTTTTTACTCGAAGTCGGCGCGCGCCTGTACCTGGCCGTGCTCGATCACGCAGATGGACCCGAGCGACCAGTTGGACCGCGTTTACGAAGGCGTGGTGCATTGGGCCGATGTGATACTGGTGGGCACGCCGATTCGCTGGGGAGCGCCGTCGAGCCTCTATTTCAAGATGGTCGAGCGCATGAATTGCATCCAGAACCAGGAGACCATCGCCAACCGCCAGCTCATGCGCAACAAAGTGGCCGGGTTCATCATCATGGGTGGGCAAGACAACATTCAGGCCGTGGCCGGGCAGCTGCTCGGCTTCTTCGCCGAGATCGGCTGCCAGTTCCCCACGTTCCCGTATATCGCGCACTCGCGCGGATGGAGCGCCGAGGATATGGAGAACAACACGCGCTACGTGCGGGGCTCGAAGTTCCTGCACGAGGGCGCAGCGGCGCTGGTGGAGCGCAGCGTCGAGATGGCTAAGTTGTTGGTGGCCGGCACGCTGGTGGAGGGAGTGGTCCCGCGCGGCGGTCGCAAGGCTCATGAATTGGATACACACGCACAGTTGCACACCAAGGAAACGGCAGAATCCCAATGATTGTGGGAATGGGAGTGGACATCGCCGAAGTGGACCGCGTGCGCGAAGTCATCGCGCGGCACGGTGAGCGTTTCCTCCAGCGTGTGTTTACTCTCCTTGAGATCGCCTATTGCCAGCGCCATAAGAATCAGCACGAACGCTTCGCCGCCCGCTTCGCCGCCAAAGAAGCCGCCATGAAAGCGCTGGGCACCGGCTGGCGCAACGGCGTAACCTGGAAAGATTTTGAAGTAATCAACGAACCCAGCGGCAAACCGACTCTGCTCCTGACAGGACGCGCCGCGGAAATCTGCGCCGCGCTTGGTGGCCAGCGCATCCATCTCTCCATGACGCACACTGAGACCACCGCCCTCGCGGAGGTAATCATCGAAGAATGATGGAGAAGACAGTCAACCTCCTTAGCACGACGTGGTCGAACCTTGATTCATTTGAATTAAGGCTCCTCTTGAACGAGCGTGTCGGAGGACCCGGTCAGTATACGGGACTCGGGAAATACCCCAATACGCTTCATCTGCCGCGTGCGGGCACGTCCTGCCGTATCAGCCTCACCTTTAGCGACAAAAGCGACAAAGAAATCGTACGCATAGAGCGCGGTCCAGCGTTCGATGCTACAGAATGGAAGCTGATTAGCGAGGAAATCGGGAAATCGATCCTAACCGGGCCTGTGAAGGTCGGGCGTGAGTATAGTTTTAGTAGCTTCCGCGTTCTGGGTTCGTGGCGAGGGATTCGCTCCGGTGTGCAAATTCTTCCGCCGCCGGATGATGCGCCTCGTGCCGATATCGAAATGGCTGAACACCCATTTATCTTTGAGTTCCCGTTAAAGGCTTGCGAAATTTGGCGGATAACCAATCACAGGCGCCTCCGGGATCACCGCAACCTGACGCTTCTCCTCAACATTCTTCTTGCCGGTCGCACGAGTCTTCAGCCTCAGCGCCCAGAGCATTTTGGGGCAGTCGTGGCTCCGCATAATACGATCAATTGGGTTCAGCAGTTCTTCTTCGCGCAGCCTGGAGAAGTCGTAGTAGATGAACTATCCCCACCTGCCGCCGCGCAGCTTGAGCTGGTGGACCCCGATGAGTACTACACAACGGTCGGCCATGACGGAAAGGGCTTGCGCGTTCCTGCTGATCTCGACGAGTCAATTTGTTGCTACACGGTGCTTTCACCAGAGAATCGGGCGAAGTTTGACCGTGCCACTTACTGGATGGACATGGCATCGCGCCAGTGGAACATTTCTGTATCCGTATCCTTCGCGGCCCTAGTCTCGGCAGTCGAATCACTAACAAAACGAGGCAAGACTCATCGGTTCAATTGCCCGACTTGCCTCCTACCCACTCAACACGAAGTACCGGGTGCCACTCAGCGGTTCAAAGATTTCATTGAGACCTACGCCCCAGGCGCTGGCTTGGCAAAACAACGAAACGATATGTACGACCTCAGGTCAGGTATCCTTCATGGAAGCGAATTGATGCAAATCGATCGGGGTCTTACTTTCGGATGGGATCCTCCTGGCTGGAACGAGCGTGAG
>CAMBEY010000211.1 GCA_945865705.1 Candidatus Sulfopaludibacter sp. SbA3 | reverse complement strand
GGTTCGAATCCCTCCGCCCCTGCCATTTTACGCCGCGCGGCAGACATGGGCGAGATGGTTTTGGTGAAACGGGCAAGAGGGAACGGAACGTTCGCATTCTGTGCTTGCACAGGCAAGGCTGTGGAGAAACAGTGGAATGGGAAACACGGATTCGATAAAGGCAGCAGCAGGTGATGAGCCGGAGAAAGATTCGGCCATAGGCGGAGCCGTCTCCGAGGTCGGTTCGTGGCCTAAGCGCACGAAAACGTTTCTCGGTGAAGTGCGCGCTGAAACCAAACGTGTTTCATGGCCCGGCTGGCCGCAGATCAAGGCGACCACGGTGGTCGTCATGATCACGGTGGCCTTCTTCGCCATTTACTTTGGCACGCTGGATTGGATTTTCACACAAGGCGTGCGGGCCTTGTTGGAGCTGGGCAAATAGATGGAAAGTAATCAGGAACAGTTACCCAACCAGGAACCGATACCGTCGGCGAACTCCGATGTGGCGAGCGCTGAGCCCGTTGCCGTGATTTCGAATAAGAAGTGGTACATCATCCACACTTATTCCGGGTTCGAGCGCAAGGTGAAGGAGAGCCTGGAAAGCCGCGTGCAAGCCTTTGGCCTCGAAGACAAAATCGGGCAGGTGATGATCCCCACCGAGACGGTGGTCGAGGTGCGCGGCGGCAAGAAGATTGAAACTTCGCGAATGTTTTATCCCGGCTATGTGCTGGTCGAGCTGGCCATGGACGACAATGTCTGGCACATCGTAAAGAACACGCCGCGAGTAACCGATTTTGTGGGTGGCGCCGGAACACCGATTCCTCTGACCGATGCGGAAGCGGACCAGATATTCAATCGCAGCAAGGCCACCTCAGGGGAACGCGCCAAGCCGAAGCTGAAATTCGAGCATGGCGAAGTAGTGAAGATTGTAGACGGTCCATTCGGCAACTTTAATGGAACGGTGGAAGAAGTCAATCTGGACCGCAACACGCTGAAGGTGATGGTAACCATCTTCGGTCGCGCTACGCCAGTGGAGCTTGATTTCCTGCAAGTCGAAAAGATTTAAGCCGCGCAAGTTCGCGTCAGGCCGCATTGGCCAGCGGTAATGGAATCAAGCTGGCGAATTGATTTTTGTTCGGAGGAAGCAATGGCAGCACCCGCACCCAAAGGCAAAAAAGTAACAGGGATGATCAAGCTGCAGATACCTGCAGGCAAGGCCAATCCAGCACCCCCGGTAGGGCCGGCGCTCGGTCAGCATGGCGTCAACATCATGGACTTTTGCAAGGCATTCAACGCCAAGACGAATGCCAAGGAGATGGACGGCCTGATCATTCCGGTGGTCATTACCGTCTATGGCGACCGCAGCTATACGTTTATCACCAAGACGCCTCCGGCGCCCATTCTGCTGAAGCGCGCAGCCGGCGTCGCCAAGGGCTCGGGCACGACTCCCGCGACGAAGGTGGGAACGGTGACGGCGAAGCAGGTGGAAGAGATTGCCAAAACCAAGCTGCCGGATTTGAACACCAGTTCATTGGAATCCGCCATTCGCAGCGTGCGCGGCACGGCGCGCAGCATGGGCATTGACGTAGTCTAGGTTCTCAAAAATTGAGGCAACAAAAGATCGTGGCGGGGGAGCATCTGCCCAGCCCAATCGGAATTCTGGAGAGTTGAAATGGCACGGCGAGAAGGCAAAAACATAGCCAAGGCGCATAAGGCTGTCGAAGAGCGCCCGTATCAATTGAAGGAAGCGGTGGACCTGCTGCAGAAGGTCAAGTTCGCCAAGTTCGACGAGACCGTCGAGTTGGTCCTGCGGCTGGGTGTGGACCCGCGCCACGCCGACCAGATGGTGCGTGGAACGATTGTGTTGCCGCACGGACTGGGCAAGTCGAAAAAAGTTCTGGTCATCGCCAGCGGTGAGAAGATTCGCGAGGCCGAAGAGGCGGGTGCGGATTTTGCCGGTGGTGAAGAGATGGTCAAGAAGATCACTGAAGGTTGGGCCGACTTTGACGCGGTGATATCGACACCGGACATGATGAAGTCCGTGGGCCGACTCGGCAAAGTGCTAGGTCCGCGTGGATTGATGCCGAACCCGAAGGCCGGCACGGTTACCACCGATGTGAAGACCGCTGTGAAAGAAGTGAAGGCCGGCAAGGTGGAGTTCCGCACGGACAAGACGGCCCAGGTGCATACGGCTGTGGGCAAGATCAGTTTTGCCGCGCCCAGTCTGGTGGATAATGTCTCCGCGCTGATTACCGCCGTGGTAAAGGCCAAGCCATCGGCGGCCAAGGGCAGGTATGTGAAGTCCATCACACTGTCGTCTTCGATGGGCCCTGGCATCGCGATCGATCTGGCCATTGCTGAACACGAAACGGCCTAGTGGTCTTGCTGACCTGGTGGTCTTGAAAAAAGTTAATAGGGTAGAGAATTTTGGAGGAGTACGGTGAACCGCGAAGAGAAAAAGCAGGAGATCGAACGGCTACAGGCGGAATTGGCGAAAGCGGCCAGCGTCTTTGTCGTTAATTTTGAGAAGATTCCCGTTTCTGAGGATTGGGAACTGCGCAATCACATTCGCGCCGCCGGGGGCAAGTATAGCGTGGTGAAGAACACGCTGGCGGAGTTGGGTGCCAAGGGCACCGCAGCCGAGGCGTTGGTAAAAGAACTGACAGGCCCCACGGCGCTGGCGACCACCACCACCAATCCTGTTTCTCTGGCCAAAGCGCTTTCGAATTATGCCAAGACCAATCCGAACTTCACTTTTCGTTCAGGAATGGTGGATGGCCGAGTGGTCTCCATCGCGGAGATCAATGAACTGGTGAACCTGCCCAGCAAGGAAGAATTGCTGGCGAAGATTATGTATGTGGTGCATTCTCCCGCGCGCGGCATTGCCAGCGCAACTCAATCAGTGATCCGATCACTGGCCATAGTGCTGAACCGAGCGGTCGAGGAGAATAAGTTTCAGCAATAACGTTTTGTGAACGACCCATTTTTTTCAAAGAATCAGCGCGCCCGGATAGGGCCGCACAGAAGGAGTGAATTACATCATGTCTGAAAAAGTCGCAACCATTTTGGAACAGATCAAGGGGCTGACGCTTCTGGAAGCGTCGCAGCTCGTAAAGGAAATGGAAACCACTTTCGGTGTTAGCGCCGCTGCCCCGATGATGATGGCCGGTGGTGGTGGTGGCGCGGCCGCGGCCGCCCCAGCCGAAGAGAAGACCGAGTTCACCGTCGTGCTGACGGCGGCCGGCGCCAACAAGATCAACGTCATTAAAGCGGTGCGCGAAGTCACCAGCCTGGGCTTGAAGGAAGCCAAGGACTTGGTGGATGGCGCTCCGAAACCCATCAAAGAAGGCGTGAACAAGGAAGAGGCCGAGACGATCAAGAAAAAGTTCGTCGATGTCGGAGCCACTGTCGAGGTGAAGTAGTTTTTTCGCCAGACGGGTGCGCGCGGCCATGCGCCGCGCGCGGCTCACTTATTCCGAAATGCAGCAGCGGCGGGCTGGAAGGGTCCGCGCTGCCGCCTTCATTTTCCCAGTTAATGAGCCAGCATCCAGGTATTGGCAGGATTTAGCAGGCTCTGGAAGGCTTCCCATTGAAGCGCGTTTCAGGCAGGAGTCTGCTGCTTCCGGCTTCCCTTGCCGACCTTGGTCGTCTCGACCATGTGATCGTCAGGGAGTGCCGCAGGTGTCCAATTGCTGTCTTTGCTGGCGGCATTAGTCTGGATTCTCCATTCTAGCTTTCGCGCCAGCCGGCAGTACCCGGCCAGGCCAATCAACTTTACTTTAGACAACATTCAGGAGCGCGGCATGATTCAACAGGGCAAAGTCGCAGGCAGCGAGCGCCAGGATTTTTCCAAAATCCACGTCAGTCTGCCGATTCCGAATTTGATCGAAGTGCAGAAGCGGTCCTACGACCGTTTCCTGCAGATGGATCTGTTGCCGAGCGAGCGCGACGACGGCGGCCTGCAAGCCGTGTTCAGTTCCGTGTTCCCCATTCGCGACTTCCGCGAACTTTCGCAACTGGACTTCGTCGATTACTCGATCGGCAACTGGGAGTGCAAGTGCGGCAACCTGAAAGGTCTGCATCACCTGCGCACGCCCTGCCATCGCTGCGGCGCCAGCGTGAAGACCAGCCCGTTCATCACCGGCGACATTCTCTGCCACAAGTGCGGAGCGTCCAACGCCAATCAGGTGGACTTCTGCGACAAGTGCGGCGATCCAGTCGATCTACAGTTGAAGTATGACGTGATGGAGTGCGAAGAGCGAGGCATGACCTATGCCGCGCCGCTGAAAGTTACCATCCGCCTGACCATTTATGAGAAGGACCCCGAGACCGGCGTTAAGGCCGTTCGCGACATCAAGGAGCAGGAAGTCTTCTTTGGCGAAATTCCGCTGATGACCGACAACGGCACGTTCATCATCAATGGCACCGAACGCGTGATTGTCAGCCAGTTGCACCGCTCGCCCGGCGTGTTCTTCGAGACCGCCAATCAGCGCACCTACTTCCTCGGCAAGATCATTCCTTATCGCGGTTCCTGGGTGGAATTCGAGTTTGACGCCAAGAACCTGCTCTACGTCCGCATTGACCGCAAGCGCAAATTTCTGGGCAGCATCTTCCTGCGCGCGCTGGGGCTGCGCACGGATGAAGAAATTCTCACCAAGTTCTACAAGGGCGAGATCCTGACGCTGGACGACAAGAAACTGATGCTCGGAATCTCCGACGGCCTCAAGGAAGTCAAGCTTTCTCACAGCGTGGTGCATCCGAAGACCAAGGAAGAGATTGTTCACGCCGGACGCCGGATCGCGGGCATCCATCTGGACGCGATGCGCAAGGCGCATATGGAGTCAGTGGAAGTTTCCGCGACTGATCTGGAAGGCGCGTACGTATTGGCCGACGTGGCCGATACCAAGACCGGCGAAGTGTTGGCGGAAGCCAATCAGGAGTTGACCACCAATCATCTAGCGAAGTTCCAGGAAGCGGGCATCCAGTCAGTCCGCATCTTCTTCCCTGACCGTGAAGAGGCCGGAGTGGTTCTCAGCCAGACCCTGCGCAAGGACAGCCTGAAAACGCAGGAAGAGTCGCTGATGGAGATCTACCGCAAGCTGCGCCCGGGCGATCCGCCGACCAGCGACACCGCCATTGCCCTATTCCAGGGCATGTTCATGGATGCGCGCAAGTATGACTTTTCGCGCGTTGGCCGCCTGAAATTCAATATCAAGATGGACATGGAAACGCCGCTTGACCGGCGCACGCTGGATATGGCGGACTTCACTGCCGTACTGCTCTATCTGTTCCGCCTGAAGAGGAACATGGGATCGGTGGACGACATCGATCACCTCGGCAACCGCCGCGTGCGCGCGGTGGGCGAACTGCTGGAGAACCAGTTCC
>CAMBEY010000210.1 GCA_945865705.1 Candidatus Sulfopaludibacter sp. SbA3 | reverse complement strand
CCCCCCCCCCCCCCCCGTGTTGTCATCCTGAGCGCTGCGAAGGATATGCTTTCAGTCGACGCTCAAGCAAAAAGCATATCCTTCGCAGCGCTCAGGATGACACCGTTTGCGACGGACGGAGTTACGTCACGGATGGGTTGGCATCACCGACTGATTTCCGTCACGAACGGATTTCCGCAAAGTGGGTTCCCCCGCCAGCGCGTTATAATCAACGAATGGGCGAGATACAGTTTTACAAGAATTTTGATTTTGAGTATGAGGTCATGGAGACGGTCTCGCCGATGATCCGCCGGATCGTCGCGCGCAATCCTGGGCCGTTCACCGGAACCGGCACGGGCACATATGTGATCGGGCGCGGCAACGTGGCCATCATCGATCCCGGCCCGTCGATGTCCAGCCACGTGGAGGCGATCCTACACGCGCTGCGCGGCGAGACCATCGACAAAATTCTCATCACGCATTCGCATCCCGACCATTACCCCGCGGCGGATCCCGTGCAGCGCGCCAGTGGCGCGAAAATATATGGGGCGTGGGGTGATGTTCGGTTGCGCGATGGCGACACCATTGAAGGCCCTGGCTGGCATTTCACCGCCATCGCCACGCCGGGCCACACCTCCGACCATCTTTCGTTCGCATACGAGGAGGAGAATGTTCTCTTCTCCGGCGATCATGTGATGGGCTGGTCCACCAGCGTGATTCTCGGAGGCGAAGGCAGCCTGGGCGACTACATGCAGTCGCTCGACAAAGTGCTGGCGCGGGTGGAGGCGAAAAAAGACCACCTCTATCTTCCCACGCACGGCGCGGCGGTTACTGATCCACGAACGCATGTGCGCGCGTTCATTGATCACCGCAATGCGCGCAGCGCCGCCATCGTCGAGCGTCTGCGCCAAAGCGACGCCAACGTCTCGGAGATCGTGCGCGCCGTGTATCCGGGATTGTCACCGTCCTTGCAGTGGGGCGCCGGAGCGACCATGGAGGCGCACCTGCAGCATTTGATGGAAGAGGGAATTGTCGAGCCCGTGGGCGGACGGTATCACTTGAAGAAACGGTAGCAGCGCCGCGCGCGTCAGTAAGGGGGAAAGCTCGGGGTCCGGAGAAGGCGATTCCGAATTCCAGATTCCAGATTCCGAACTTAAACCTTAAATCCCGAACCCCAAACCCTGAACCCTAAATTTCGGAATTCAAGAACCCAAAAACCTCTGCGTACCTCTGCGTCCTCTGCGGTTAAATCCGAACCTGATTAATATTTCCGCAGCACGCCGACCACGCGGCCCTGCACGGCGACGTCGGCGGCGGCGACCATGATGGGCTGCATCGCGGAGTTGGCCGGCTGCAGGCGGATGACGCCGTCGCGCTCGTGGTAGAGCCGCTTCAGCGTGTTCTCCGTGCCGCCCACCAAGGCCACGGCAATCTCGCCATCGCGAACCTCGCGGGTCTTCTCGACCATCACGTAGTCGCCATCCATGATGTGGTCCTCGATCATCGACTCGCCCTTCACCTGCAAAACGTAAACATCCTTGCTGCCGGCGAGGTCGGAGAGCGAAATAGTCTCGGGCTGCTCGGGCGCTTCAATCGGCTGACCGGCGGCGATGCGTCCCGCGAGCGGCAGCGTGAACTCCGCGCCGGCTGACGCCACGCCGGAAGACGCCGCGCGCGACATATCCAAACGGTCCGATGGGACCGGCTTGCCCACCTGAGTTTTCAACTGGCGCTGCTCCTGAATGTAGCGCGGGCCAGGCTCCAGCGAGCGGCTCTGATTGGCCCCGCGGCGCAGCCAGCCCTTCTTCTCCAGCATCTCGACGTGCTTATGCACGGTGGCAATCGAGTTCAGCCCCAGCCCCTCGGCAATCTCGACAAAGCTGGGACAATACCCGTTGTCGCGCGTGAACGCCACCACCAAATCCACCACCTGCCGCTGCCGCCTGGTCAACACCATCGCCCGTAATCCCCCGTTCGCCATCGCAGATTTAACGCAAGGCATGTTTGCCCTACGTTCGCCTCACATCATAGGAGAATAAAAGGCGAATGTCCAGCACAATAATTCGTGATACTATTTATCACGAAGTGGTTGTGCAAGACTGTTTCTCGATTTGGAGTCAGCTCAGACAATGGATAAAAGGACTTGGGGAAATTGGGCGGCAACAGCCTTCCAATTCATTGCCGCTGGGGCACTAGTGCTTTGGCCCTCCCACACATGGATTGCGTGGTTTTTTTTGGTTTCTGGGTTGGCGATTGCACTAGTTTCCAGCGGGATATTTGTAAGGTCCAGGTATCCAGACACTATTGCTGGCACTAAGAAGGCTTGGTTTTTTGTTCCCTTGTGGCATAGCTGTCGGGGTAATGATTCTATGGGCTTTTGGGCTATACAGAACAACGGAAGTTTCGGAAGAATCTAATCTGGACGAAAACCTGGAAACCATTCACGCGCTACAAAACGCCAACGAACGTCTCACCGCCGAAATTAACAGCATGAACGAGCGCGGACTACAATCTTCCACTCTATCGCTCAGGAATCGCGTCAGTCAATTAGCTGCTGAAATATCGACATTTTTCGTTTCTCAAGTCGCCTCCCATCCCGCAATTAATTCTAGCCGCCCAGATTACGAGGAACAACTCCGTAGACAAGATGAAGATCAAAGAAAGATGATTAGCCTTTTCTCGGACCAGTATATGGAACGATTGATTTCAATTAGGAGCGAGTTGGAGGAGAATGGGTTTAGGGATGCCGAGTTCGACAAATTAGTTCAGGATGTTTTAGACGCTCCGCCCTTTGCCGATTCAAAAATAAAGCCAATTGCAGACCGCTTATCCGCAGTGGCCAAAAAACTTCCGAATAATTAAGGGCCGAGGGGTTGGCTCCGGCGGAAGCCGCATATCAAAGCGTTTGACGGAGATGCTCCGTCCCCTGGAAGTAGTCGTCGAACTCGATGTTGCTTTCGACGCCGTGTAGCTGGAGCAGCGTCATCATGCGCCCGAGCGGCACCCCGGCCAGCTCGGCGGCCTTGCCCAATGAAGCCGCGCCTTCGCGGTAACGTTCGATGGCCAAGGGAACCAGCGTGGGTGAATCGGAAGTAGCCATGTGCCTATTGTCTCACATGAATGTTCTTGAGTCGCGGATACTGTTGATGCCACCCGCCATACCTTCACCACGAAACATTTTGCGCCGTTCCCTGCCCTGGCGAATCTATAATGGATTGAGGTCTATTAAATGGAAGGTGTTTCTCTTATTGCGGCGTTCACGGCGGGAGTCATCTCCTTTCTGTCGCCGTGCGTGTTGCCGCTGGTGCCGGGATATATCTCGCTGCTGTCGGGCGTGTCGCGCGATGAGTTGATCGCGGGCGACAACTCCGCCGTGCTGCGCAAGGTTCTGCTGCACTCCTCGTTTTTCATACTGGGATTTTCCATCGTCTTCATTGCGCTGGGCGCTTCGGCAAGCTGGGTGGGCCAGATGCTGACTGCCTACAAAGTGATCCTGTATCGCATCGGCGGGCTGGTCATCATCGTCTTTGGATTGCATATGACCGGGGCGTTGAAGATCGCGGCGCTCTATCAGGACAAACGATTCCACAACGCCGGCAAAGGCACCACGCCGCTCGGCGCAATGGTCATCGGGATGGCCTTCGCCTTCGGCTGGACACCGTGCCTCGGGCCGATTCTCGGCGCCATCCTCACGGTCGCCGCCAGTCAGGAGACGGTTACCGCGGGAATTATTCTGCTGGCCGTTTATTCACTCGGCCTGGGTGTTCCGTTTCTGATGACCAGCCTCGGCGTAAACCGCTTTCTAAAGTTCTATCAGAAATTCCGCGTGCATATGCACCGCATGGAAGTCGCCTCGGGCATCATCATGATCATCCTCGGCTTCATGATTATGACCAACCAGTTCACGCGTCTCGCCGGATACCTCTCGTTTTTGAACCTCTTCGTGTTGTAAAATCTTCCTAGCGAAAGCGCACCACGGCATCAGCAATATCATAGGGGACAAACACGATGGATGAGATGAAAGCCGAGCAGCAACAGCCTACTGAATCGCCCACACCGGCACCCGGCGCTGCGCCCTCGGCAGACAATTCGCAGCAGTCCAAGGACGACAAACTCAGCCGCAATTTGCTGGTCGCCGGGCTGGCAATCGTGGCCATCGCGCTGGGATTCCATCTGCTGTCGCCGCAACCCACCGCTGGCGGCAGGCCTTCCACCACAGCCAACGGGACCAATGCCGCAGGCGATGCCGGACCATTGAAGCCGCGCGCCGTGCCCTCCATTCGCGGTCAGCAAGCTCCCGCCATTACTCTGAAGGACCTCAATGGCAAGCCCGTGGCACTCGCAGATTTCAAGGGCAAGGTGGTGCTGGTCAATTTCTGGGCCACGTGGTGTCAGCCCTGTCTGCTGGAGATTCCCTGGTTCATCGACTTCCAGAAAAAGTACGAAAAAGATGGCTTCCAGGTTCTGGCCATTTCGCTCGACGAGGAGGGTCCTAAGATCGTGAAGCCTTACGTCGATAAGCACGACATGAATGTTCTGTCGGTGGTGATGGGCGAGGAAAAAACGCCCAACGAATTTGGCGGATTGCTGGGCCTGCCCACCACTTTCATGGTGGATCGCGACGGTAAATACTATTCGAAGCATCAGGGACTGGTGGGCAAGGACGAAATCGAGGAGGAGATTCTGATACTGCTGGGCCAGCCCGCGCAGCAAGCCCGCGCGGTTGCGGCATCCCCCTCCGGCACGCGTCCTTAAGAAATTCCATGAATACTCTACCCACACGAGTCCTTCTGCTGGTTATTCTGGCCGCAACGTTGCCGCTATATGCGCAATCTCCCGGCGCGACGGCCCGCGCCGCGCTGGAGCCTGCCTTGGAGACAGCGAAGAGCTGGCACGCCGACGCAGTACTCACCAACGTCAGCGCCGTCGGCGTGGCCCCGGACGGCAGCGCGGACGCCTGGGACTACATCTTCTACTCGCCCTCCACCAACAGCTACGGCCGACTGACCGCGAGGATGATCGTCGGCGGTGCATTTGCCATCAAGAAAGTTTCGAATGGCCCCACCGGAGCAGTCGCCGAAAACTTCATCGACAGCCACCTCGCCCTTGCAACGGCGCGCTGGAATGGTCTGAACCTGAGGTCCGCCATCATGGGGCTCACCAGCAAGGGCTGGGCCGTATACGCTGGCTTGCGGCGCGGAGACGCCATCGTGTGGATTGACGCCAAAACCGGCGCGTACCTCCGCACCGAAGCAATTCCCAAGAATTAGGGAAACTCTGATTAAGTTCTGTGGTGTTCCAGTATTTTTCAGGTTACAGTGCGGTTATATGAGGACTGCAATCCAACAGAGGACACTGGCGATGGCGACAGGATTCGAGCGGTACGCGAAGAAGACGCGACGGGCGGAGTTTCTCGAAG
>CAMBEY010000209.1 GCA_945865705.1 Candidatus Sulfopaludibacter sp. SbA3 | reverse complement strand
AGGATGTTGGCCCCGCGCCGCTTGGCGAACTCCAGTTCCTCGAGAACCAAAATGCCTGCGCCTTCGCCGATGACAAAACCATCCCGCTCTTTATCGAACGGCCGGCTGGCGCGAGTGGGTTCATCGTTTCGCGTGGAGAGTGCTCGCATGGCGGCAAACCCGCCAACGCCCATCGGTGTGATGGCAGCCTCGGCACCGCCGCTGATCATGACGTCCGCCGCGCCACGCTGAATAATCTTAAAGGCATCGCCGAGGGAATGCGCGCTCGAAGAGCAAGCCGTGCAAGTTGCTGAGTTTGGCCCCTTGGCATTATGGCGGATCGAAACATGGCCGGCGGCGAGATTGACGATGCTGGCGGGAATGAAGAAAGGTGATATCCGGCGTGGTCCACCCTGCATCAGCGCGGTGTGCTCGCGCTCGATGACATCGAATCCACCGATGCCGGAGCCAATACAAACGCCTGTTCGCTCGGAGATATCGTCGGTAACTTTCAACCCGGATTGCTTCAAAGCAAAGTCCGCCGCCGCAAGGGCGAACTGGATGAACAATCCCATCTTCTTGATTTCTTTTTTCTCAATCCAGAGCAGCGGATCGAACCCTTTCACTTCCGCAGCGATTGTGCAGGAGTAATCCGTCAGATCAAATCGTGAAATGGTAGCCACGCCGGATTGTCCAGCGAGGATCGCCTTCCACGACTCCTCCGTACCGATCCCAAGGGCGGTCACCAAGCCAACTCCGGTAATGACGACTCGTCTGCCCATATCATCCTTTATGTAGAATTACGCAACGGGTGCGGAGGAGAAGCTCCGGACTGCACCCAAATCTCCAACCTTGCTGGATGCAGGCCGGAGCAGCCCTCCAGGAAAGGCCCAATCAATTGTCCCGGAGAAATCTCCGGTAGGCTAAGTATGGTGCCTAGCTTTTCGAATGCGACTGAATGTAATCAATGGCCTGCTTGACGGTCTTAATTTTTTACGCATCCTCGTCGGGAATGGTTATCTCGAAGGACTCCTCGAGCGCCATTACCAACTCAACGGTATCGAGCGAGTCGGCTCCCAGGTCGTCCACAAAAGAGGCAGTCGGCGTAACCTCCGACTCTTCCACTCCCAGCTGCTCAACGATAATCTGCTTTACTTTCTCTTCAATCGAGGCCATGGCCCCTCCCTCTTAGATAAATGATGCTATCTGATCGCAATCCGATTCAGTCAGTTTCAGCGGCTCCGCTGGAGACGTTTCATTCAGACAACTGTCACGGACCGCACCCACTACTGGTCTAAAACTGTCTATTGTACTGCAAATTTCCGGATGACAGTACCTTGTACTGCAAAGAACCGCCGCGAATCACCGGCAACTCCAATGGTCCCAAGAGATCCCAGCATTTCACCACCGAACGATTTTAGCGACGGCTGTACTCACGGGTCAAGCAGAGCAAGGTCCATCCAACGCGAATATGAGTTGAAATAATTATGATGATGCGGGATTTTGCTTGTCCGTCTACCGACCCACCAGGTGGTGGCGAATGATGACGCCTTCAACCATATAAACCACATCTTCGGCGATGTTGGTGGCGTGATCGGCAATCCTTTCAAGATGGCGGGAAACAGAAAACAGATGCGTGGCCCGTTCAATCGTGGCTGAATCCTGTTTCATCATCTGCCAGACCTGTTCAATGACGCTGCGATTATAGTCGTCCACTTCGTCGTCTGCCGCACAGATTTCTCTCGCGGCATAAGGGTCCGCCTTGACGAAGGAGTCGAGGCTTCCCAACAGCATGCGCATGGTGGCCGCGGTCATTTGCTCAATTTGGGGCGGGTATACGAGAGGCTCTGACTTGGCCAAGGCTTGGGCGTGCTCGGCGATATTTACCGCCCCATCTCCCATGCGTTCCAGATCATTGTTGATACGCATCACCGCAGCGATGAAGCGAAGATCGGCCGCCACCGGCTGATAAAGAGCCAGCAGCTTCAGGCACTCCTCTTCGATCTCGACTTCGCCCAGATTAATACGATTGTCGCTGAGTATGACCTCCTCGGCCAGACCAGCGCGGCGCTCCAGAACGGCGGTAACCGCCTTCTGCACAGTCATCGCCACAGTCTCGCCGATGGTCAATAGACGGCGTTTCAGGCGCGCAATCTCAATTTGTAAATGGTGTGCCAAAGTGTCCCAGGGTGTAAGACAAGGAATGTTAACCGAATTTTCCGGTGATGTAGTCTTCCGTCTCGCGTTTGCGCGGGCGAGTAAATATTTCCTTTGTCGACCCAAATTCGATCAAGTCTCCAGCGGAGAAAAACGCCGTCCAGTCCGAAAGCCGCGCGGCTTGCTGCATGTTGTGAGTAACAATGACGATCGTGTACCGTTCCTTCAATTCGAACAGGAGGTCCTCAATGCGCGCCGTGGATGCTGGATCAAGAGCCGAGCAAGGCTCGTCCATGAGAATCACATCCGGCTCCAGGGCAATGGCTCGCGCGATGCACAACCGCTGTTGCTGCCCGCCGGAGAGCGCCAAACCGCTCTGACCGAGCTTGTCCTTCACTTCGTCCCATAAAGCGGCCTTGCGCAACGAGCTTTCAACCAACTCCGCCAGGTTACCAGTGTGTCCATTAATGGAAGGTCCCCAGGAAACGTTTTTGGCGATGGACCGGGGAAAGGGGTTGGGTTTTTGAAACACCATGCCGATACGCCGCCGCACTTCAACGGGATCGATATCAGGAGAGTAAAGGTTGACCCCTCTGTAGAGCGCCTGGCCTTCCGTGGAAACCGCTGGGATAAAGTCATTCATCCGATTGAAGGCACGCAAGAAGGTGCTCTTGCCACAACCGGAAGGACCGATGATGGCCGTGATCTGCCGTTCCGCGATGGCCAAATTGATTTTGCGCACGGCGGGAACGCTTCCGTAGCAAATGCTCAAAGCAACGGCTTCCAGTATGGATCCCCCGACAACCGGAGGCTGCGCCGTATCACTCGCCGTCATTTCAGACTCTTTTACCATCGTGAGTCTTTCTGCGCCCGTGCGCGAATCCAGATGGCTGCCGCGTTCATTGTCAACAAGACTAGCAGCAATACGACAATGCCGGCGGCGGCCAGACTGTAAAACTCTTTCTGCGGGCGTGATGCCCAGTTGAATATCTGAATGGGCAAGGCGCTGAAGGAATCCATGGGACCATTCGGAGTAAATGCCACATAGCTAAGCGCCCCAATCATTACCAGCGGAGCAGACTCCCCGATGGCTCGAGACAACGCCAAAATGATTCCGGTCATAATCCCCGGCAACGCCGCCGGCAACACGTGATGACGAATCGTGTTCCACTGGGTAGCGCCTAAGGCGAATGAGGCCAGGCGAATCGATTTGGGAACAGCCCGCAACGCCTCACGGCTGGCCATTATGGTTACCGGCAAAATCAACAAGCTCATGGTCAATGCGCCAGCCAGCAAGCTTCTGCCCAGGCCAAACCAACGAACAAATAGCGCCAAACCGAGAATACCATAGACAATCGACGGGGTCCCGGCGAGGTTGGCGATATTGATTTCTATCGTGGTGTTCAACCAATTGGGCCGCGCGTATTCTTCCAGATAGACCGCCGCGCCAACGCCAATGGGAATGGAGATGACCGCGGTAAGCAGGATCAGCCAGATGGTACCCCACAGAGCCGCCTTGATACCCGCCTTTTCCGCAAACCGCGAGGGAAAACTGGTTAGAAACTGGAAATCAAGCCAGCCCATTGCCTGCCATGAAATCTGAATCAGCAGAATGGCCAACATGAGGACTCCCGTCCAGGTGGCTACCTGGAAGAAAGTTTTCATCATCCGGCTTCGACGATGCCGCCGCTGCAGGTTGGACCCTTCCGACTTCAGCAAAAGTGTGGCCGCTTCGCTCATTCATAGACCTCACGGAAACGCCGCAATACTCGATTCGCCAGCAAGTTCATTACTAGAGTGATCACAAACAACAAGGCTCCGACAGCGAATATAGCTTGATAGGAGATGCTGCCCGCTGGAGTGTCGCCGAGCGACACCTGGACGATGTAAGCCGTCATGGTCTGAATGCTTTCGAGCGGATTCATGGTCAGCCTAGGAGTGGCGCCGGCAGCCAAGGTAACCGCCATGGTCTCGCCGATTGCGCGGGAGAGTGCCAGCACAAACGAAGCCAGCACGCCCGAGAGAGCGCCGGGCAAAACCACCTGCGTGGAAACTTCCAGCTCAGTTGCCCCCAGCGCGTAGCCAGCGTTGCGCAGCGATTGTGGCACCGCGCGGCAGGCATCGTCGCAGAGCGAGCACACCATGGGCAGAATCATGATGCCGACCACAAATGCAGCGCTGGCCGCATTGAAGACTTGGGTCTGCGGCAGCACACGCATCAACTGAGGTGTTACAAAAGTGAGGGCAAAGTACCCGTAGACGACTGTCGGGACTCCAGCCAGAATCTCCAGAATTGGCTTGAGGATATTGCGCGAACGATTCGACGCGTACTCGCTTAGGAAGATACCGCTCGCCAGCCCCAAGGGCAAGCTGACCAGGGCGGCTCCGGCCACTACCAGAAGAGTTCCGCAAACGAGAGGGAGCACGCCATAGGACCTCGGCTCGATCAGCGGAGCCCAGCGCGTTCCGGTCAAAAACTCGATGGGTGAAACAGCAAAGAAGAAGGCGGAGGCTTCGCGCACCAATACCCAGATGATCCCCACCGTGGTGACCACTGAAAGGAACGCGCACAGGAACATCGCCAGACGGATGGCTTCCTCCACCCATCGACGATGTCCCTGTACGCGAAGGCTATCGAGCGCAGTGCGACTTGTGGCTGTAGTACTCAAGCAAAGTTTTGTCGATCGCTATTTGCTAGTTTGCAATAATGCTTCCAGGTTCAACTGCCCTTCTTTCGCGTTTCCATGGAAAACGCTCCCGGCCATTTTACTATCCCAACGCTGCTTTACCAAACCGCCGATAGTATCCGGAAGCTGGATATAACCGACTTCTGTAGCCAGCGGCCCACCCTGGGCGAGGTAGAAATCGACAAACGCCTTTACTTCTGGACGAGCCTCGGCTTTGGCCGCGACATAAATAAAAACGGGACGGGAGAGCGGCGCATAGCTACCGTCGCGAATTGTTTCTGGGGAAGGCAGGATGGGACCGGCGCCATTGTCCACCGCAACCAATTTTAGCTTGTCCCTGTTGGCGGCGTAGTAGGCGAAACCAAAGAAGCCGATGGCATCCACATCTCCGGCGATGCCTTGCACCAGAACATTGTCATCCTCGCTGGCGCTGTAATCGCCGCGAATCGCCTTGGCCTTACCGTTAATAGCTTCCGTGAAATAATCGAACGTCCCAGAGTCCGTGCCTGCGCCAAAGAAATGAATTTCGCGCGCGGGCCAAGTGGGCCGCATATCACTCCAACGCTTCACTTTGCTGCCCG
>CAMBEY010000208.1 GCA_945865705.1 Candidatus Sulfopaludibacter sp. SbA3 | reverse complement strand
CGCGGAATTTGCGGTTCTGACCAAAGTGCAAACGTTCACGGTTCTGACCACTCTGACCAAATTGACAAACTGGGGGGTTGGGGATTCGGGGGTGGGGGTGGCCGGCAAATTCCGACGCTGCCGCGAATCTTGTCAGGTTGGTCAATTTGGGTAATTTGGAAAATTTGGATGATTTGGAGTTTGTGGGCAGAGTGGTCAGGTTGGTCGATTTGGATCATTTGACGTGCGAGATGGGTGCGCAGCGGCGGGAAAGCTGATCGGAAGTTCCCGCCAAACCCCCACCCCCGAATCCCCAACCCCCCAGTTTGTCAATTTGGTCAGAGTGGTCAGAACCGTGAACGTTTGCACTTTGGTCAGAACCGCAAATTCCGCGCAAACCGCGGATTCCGCAACCGCCAATTCTTCCGCAAAAACCGCAAAGTTGTCCTGCCCATGGTGTGGGGGAATGGAGGCAATCTTACAGCGAAATTTCCGGCCGGGAAAGTCCGCTGGTTGCAGAAAGAAATAATTCTGATATACTCTGAAGTTTGCCACTCGCTGGCGTAGCTCAGTTGGTAGAGCATCTGATTTGTAATCAGAGGGTCGGGGGTTCAAATCCCTCCGCCAGCTCCAGAGATTCGAGCGAGCCAAAGTGCGGGCGCGGGCATCGGCCGTTGTAGCTCAGTTGGTAGAGCACGTCCTTGGTAAGGACGAGGTCACCGGTTCGATCCCGGTCAACGGCTCCAGTATATCGGTTTTGGGAGCGGACGCTAACGCGCAGAAGCGGCCTGTTTACAGGTGTTGGTGGCGTTGGTGGTGAGGGAGAGGCGGGAGTAACTCAGTGGTAGAGTCACAGCCTTCCAAGCTGTTGGTCGCGGGTTCGATCCCCGTCTCCCGCTCCAGAATTTATGGCCCATCAAAATAATTTATTTTAGCCGGTGGCCAGAATTGGTTTTCTAGTGTATAGTTAGAAGGTTGCGGCATTAGTTTAATTTGCAACACGGAGAGCGGGCCAAGCAACTCCGCATTTGGAGTAACATCCATCGGGGTTTGGTGAGGCTCTCTAGGATTTGAAAAGTTTTGGGTCGGGTGGTCTCGGCGCCCGCGTAATAAAAGTTTTTCCACGGCAGTCCTCGCTTTCGTGGGTGTATTTAAGTAGGAGGAATTTTTTTAAAAGCTAGGCGCGGAACCGCAACTACAGCCCTGCCTCTGAGGAAAAGGGAAGCAGCTGGAGAATGGCAGGCATCACCTGACGCTCTCCGCATTCAATAGGAAAAGCTGATTCCCGGCAGGCAACCGGCGGTTCGCGCGACTCGGACAGGTGGCCGAGCGGCTAATGGCAGCAGACTGTAAATCTGCCGCCCCTTGCGGGCTACGGAGGTTCGAATCCTCCCCTGTCCACCAGCATTGCAAGTATTGCCAGTATTAAAATGGCCCAGCAGCAAGCCGGAGTTTCCCCACAAAGGGTTCCCACGGTTTTCCATTGCGAGACGCTGATTTGGCTCTACGTAAGTTCAGCGGCTCGGGGGGATCTTTTGCCCCAATTTGTTGTCTATTGATTTAACTGGGCGTTGACGAGATTTAACGAACTTGCAGTAAGTGCTTCACCAATTCCAAGTACGGGAGCAGCAGCGATGGCGAAGGAGAAATTTGACCGATCGAAACCGCACCTAAATATAGGGACGATTGGGCACATCGATCACGGGAAGACGACGTTGACGGCGGCGATCACGAAGGTGCTGAGTAAGCACGATCCGAAGATCCAGTTTCGGTCGTTCGACTCGATTGACAATGCGCCGGAAGAGCGCGAGCGCGGAATCACCATCGCGGTGTCGCACGTGGAGTACTCGACGAAGAACCGGCACTACGCGCACGTGGATTGTCCCGGGCACGCTGACTACATCAAGAACATGATCACGGGAGCGGCGCAGATGGACGGCGGCATCCTGGTGGTGGCGGCGACGGACGGGCCGATGCCGCAGACGCGCGAGCACATCTTGCTGGCGCGGCAGGTGGGCGTGCCGAGCCTGGTAGTGTTTATGAACAAGGTGGACATGGTCGAGGACCCGGAGTTGCTGGATCTGGTGGAGCTGGAAGTGCGCGAGTTGCTGAAGAGCTACGGTTTCCCCGGCGATGATATTCCGGTGGTGCGCGGCTCTGCGCTGGGCGGATTGAACGGCGAGGCGAAGTGGGAAGAGTCGATCGAGCTGCTGATGTCGGAAGTGGATCGTTATATACCGATCCCGCCGCGCGAGATTGACAAGCCGTTCCTGATGCCGGTGGAAGATATTTTCTCGATCTCTGGACGCGGCACGGTGGTAACGGGACGCATCGAGCGCGGCAAGGTGAAGGTGGGCGAGGAAATCGAGATTGTGGGATTCCGTCCGACGGTGAAGTCGACGGTAACGGGCGTGGAGATGTTCCGCAAGCTGCTGGACGAAGGTCTGGCGGGGGACAACGTGGGATTGCTGCTGCGCGGCACGGCGAAGGATGATGTGGAGCGCGGGCAGGTGATGGCGAAGCCGGGAACGATCACGCCGCACACCAAGTTCAAGGCCGAGGCGTACGTTTTGACGAAGGAAGAAGGAGGGCGGCACACGCCGTTCTTCAACGGATATCGTCCGCAATTTTACTTCCGCACCACGGATGTAACGGGAGTGGCGACATTGCCGGAAGGCACGGAAATGGTGATGCCTGGGGACAACGTGGCGTTGTCGATCGAGCTGATCACGCCAATCGCGATGGAGAAGGGCCTGCGCTTCGCGATCCGCGAAGGCGGCCGCACCGTCGGCGCCGGCACCATCAGCGAAATCATCGCCTAACAGCAGCAAGTAGATAAGTCCGCAGGTAAGAAACGGATATTAGAGAGAAGGAAATATGGTGCGGGAACGCATTCGCATTCGACTAAAAGCTTTCGATCATCGGATTCTGGATCAGTCCACGGCCGAGATTGTGGAAACTGCTAAGCGGACCGGCGCGCAGATTGCCGGGCCGATTCCGCTTCCGACGGTGATCAATAAATACACGACGTTGACATCGCCGCATGTGGACAAGAAGGCGCGTGAGCAGTTTGAGATTCGCACGCACAAGCGGCTGGTGGATATTCTTGAGCCGACGCCGCAGACAGTGGATGCGCTGATGAAGCTGGACCTGCCCGCAGGCGTGGACGTGGAAATTAAAGCCTTCGGCAAAGAGCACAAATAGGTCCTGCGGCCGGCGTGCGGCACCTGCGGCCGGCGTGCGCAAAATCGCCGATGGCGATTTAGCGGTGACCAGTGAGAGTCGGTGAGAGTTAGTCAGTAGTCTGGAATTTTAGCAAGACGGGATGAATATGGTTAGCGGGATACTCGGTAAAAAACTTGGGATGACCCAGATATTCACCACGGACGGCGCCGTCGTTCCGGTAACGGTGTTGCAGGCTGGCCCGTGCGTAGTGGTGCAGCGCAAGACCGCGGCTGTGGATGGGTATGAGTCGGCGCAGATCGCGTTGGTTGAGTCGCGCCGCATGCGTCATGCCGGCAAGCCCACCCTGGGACACTTTAAGCAGGCGGGTGTAGCGCCTGCTCGTTTTGTCCGCGAAGTTCCGGTCGAAGCGGGCTCTGAGCAAACCAAGCCGGGCGATGCCGTGAACGTCTCCATGTTTTCCCCCAAAGAAAAAGTAAATGTAGTTGCCACCAGCAAGGGCCGCGGGTTCGCTGGCCTGATGAAGCGCCATCACTTTGCGGGCGGCGCGGCATCGCACGGTTCGATGTTCCATCGCGCGCCTGGTTCGATTGGATCTTCGGCGTGGCCGTCGCGCGTTCTGAAAGGTGTGCGGGCCGCTGGCCACATGGGTGTGGCGCGGGTTACGGTGCGCAACCTGGAGATCGTGAAAATCGACGCGGAAGAGAATCAGATTTGGGTCAAGGGATCCATTCCAGGGCCCAACGGTGGGTACTTGGTGATTCGCAAGATCAATAAATAGTTTCAGTTTTGCAGTCCGAGTTTGTGGACCGATTTGCAGCTGACTTTGTAGAAGATAAGTTTGGGATTCAGAAGTCTGGAATTCAGGGATTCGCAACATGCCTAGCGTTGAAGTTAGAAACTTAAGAAATGTCCCGGTCGGCACCATTGAGCTGTCGGACGCCGTTTTTGGAGCAGAGATCAATCACACTCTGCTGCACGAGGCGGTACGCAGCTTCATGGCCAGCCAGCGCTCGGGAACTCATGCGACCAAGGGCCGCGGCGAAGTGTCCGGAAGCGGTCGCAAGTTATGGAAGCAGAAGGGCACGGGCCGCGCTCGTATCGGCAGCATCCGTTCGCCTCTGTGGCGGCACGGCGGCACGGTCCACGGACCGCAACCGCGCTCCTATGCCTACAAGTTGCCGAAGAAGATGCTGCTCGGCGCACTGCGCTCGGCGCTCTCGGCCAAGCTTAAGGACCAGGCCATTACCGTTGTGGAAGATTTCTCTCAGGTGACTGGAAAGACCAAGGCGCTGCGCGAAACGTTGAACAAGATGGGCGCATTGCGATCCGTACTGCTGGTCGATCAGCAAGGTAACGGCAATCTGGTGTTGTCGAGCCGCAACCTGGCTGGCGTGGAGTTGCAGACCAACCGCGACCTGCATCCCTATCACGTTCTGAAGTACAAGCGGATGCTCATCTCCCGCCCCGCCATCGAGAAACTGCAGGAGGTACTCCAGCCGTGAACCTCTATCAGATAGTTACGCGTCCCATCATCACCGAGAAGGGTTTGGCGGCGAAGGACGAACAGCGCACTCTTTGTTTTGAGGTGCATCCGGACGCCACCAAGACAGAGATCAAAGAAGCCGTGCAGCAGTTATTCAAGGTGAAAGTTGAGTCGGTGCGAACCGCCAACTTCCCCGGCAAAGAGCGGCGCCGCGGACGATTAATTGGCTACCAGAAGGATTGGAAGAAAGCCTTCGTGAAGTTGGTGGCCGGCGAAAAGATGATCGAGTACGCCGAGAAACTATAAAGGCATATGCAGCGGCCCCCCGTGAAATGAGAGCGGGTTACTGGTAAGACCACTTATAAGGGAAGAGACAGGCATTAGGCCATGGCGATCAAGACATACAAGCCCACTACGCCGACTCGGCGATTTGCGACCTCACTCGACCGCACTGAGATCACCCAGCAGACGCCTCTGAAGTCCTTGGTGGAGCCACGCAAGCGAACCGGCGGTCGTAATTCCGCAGGCCGCATCGCAGTACGGCATCACGGCGGCGGACACAAGCGCCAGTATCGCATCATTGATTTCAAACGCGACAAGACCGGCATTCCGGCCAAGGTAGCCACAATCGAGTACGATCCGAACCGCTCGGCGCGCATCGCACTGCTGCACTACGCGGACGGCGAGAAACGGTACATCATCCAGCCTGTTGGTTTGGTTGTTGGAATGAATCTCATGTCCGGACCGGACGCAGAT
>CAMBEY010000207.1 GCA_945865705.1 Candidatus Sulfopaludibacter sp. SbA3 | reverse complement strand
CGGCAGGATATGGCCACCAGTTCCGCGCGGCTGGAGGAGTACGTGAAGAACGGTGGGTATATGATCGTGCAGTACAGCCGTCCCGGCGGGATTGCGTTGCCCTGGGCCCCGTTGGCCATGAGCATGGGTTCGGCGCCGCGCGTGTCGGTGGAGGAAGCGCCTGTGGAGATGCTCGTCCCAACGCATCCCTTGTTTAACTTTCCCAACAAGATTACCGCCGCCGACTTCAACGGATGGGTGCAGGAACGCGGCACCTACTTCATGGATAGCTGGGCGCCGGAGTTCACTCCGCTGCTGGCCAGCAACGATCCGAGCGAGCCGCCGCAAAAAGGAGGCATGCTGGTCGCGCCCTACGGCAAGGGCCTCTACGCCTACACCGGCTACGTCTGGTTCCGCCAACTGCCCGCGGGCAATCCCGGCGCGTACCGCATTGTGGCCAACCTGATCAGCTGGGGGAAAGTGCCGCAGCGGTAAGCCCCCATCCACCGCGGCAGCCAGGCAGGTTCATCCGACGGAAGCCATACGGTTGCCACTGCGCACCCCCCCCCAGGCGGTTCGGTAGTTCCTCGGTCGATACAAGGACGTCCAGTTCTCAAACCCGTGGTATCGCTGTGGTACAGTACCCCCTTATGGATCGCATTTCCTCGCTATTTGACTTCCACACGCGCGTCCATCGAGCGGGGAGGTGGGGCACCTACGCCTTTCTTCTCAGCATCACCATTGCCTTGTACGGCGCTTCTCTGTACTTCAACTTTGTCTGGGACGATTCCATCTACATCCGCGAAAATTATTGGATCCGATCGCTGGATTGGATTCATATCCGAGCGATCTGGACGAACTCGTATTTGGGCCATTACGCCCCGTTGCATCACACTTTGTTATCGCTACTGTATCGCGTTTCAGAGATGGAGCCGTTCGGTTACCACTTAGGTCAGGTGCTAATTCATTCGGCGTGCGTCTGTCTGTTGTATTCCCTTCTCAATAAAATTGAATCGGCACGTGTTGCGTTTCTCGCAACGGTGCTCTTCGCGGTGCATCCGACGAATATTGAAACCGTCGCATGGATTTCAGAAACCAAGAGTACTCTGTCCCTGCTGCTTGTATTGTTGTCGTTCTGGTTTTTTATTCGATTTCGGGAGACGAACCGACCATTCCACTTTGCGTTGGTCGCTATTTTTATGGTTTGCTCCGCGCTTGCGAAGATCAACACAGTTGTGGCGCCGGTAATCTTTCTTCTTTATGACTACAAGGCCGGGGACTCATTTAAGTCATTGCGATGGCGTTCTCTTGCCATTTTATTTGTGTTAAGTGGAATGCTGGTGGTGGTTCATGTTTTATCTTTCGGAAACAGTGGAGAAATGTTGGATGGCAGCCCTTACAGCGGACTGGGAACGCGCCTGATGAATTTCCCGCTGCTGCTCTCATTCTATTTGCAGATGATGGTATTACCCTTCAGACTATCTGCTTGGGAGTTGTTTCCAGTTCAGCAATCGTTTAGTTGGATCGTGGCTCTTGGCTGGATCGGGCTAGCGCTGCTCCTTGTTTTACTCCTTCGTGCAGGTCGAGAAACGCAATTCTGGGCCTTGTGGATTTTGGTCTTCTTGCTTCCTGTTTTGCAGATCGTTGCATTTCCGATTTGGGTCGC
Source organism: Candidatus Sulfopaludibacter sp. SbA3 (assembly GCA_945865705.1). Taxonomy (GTDB): domain Bacteria; phylum Acidobacteriota; class Terriglobia; order 2-12-FULL-54-10; family 2-12-FULL-54-10; genus SHUM01. Next base: position 3,782 of record CAMBEY010000207.1, on the reverse strand, counting down.
GGACCGTTACCTCTACATCCCTCTAATTGGCGGTGCGACCCTCGCGGCGAGAATGTTCTTTCGATGCTGGGGTCGGCTTCAGCAGCCCTGGCCGCGCTGGGCGCTGGGAGCGCTCGCGGCGACTGCAATTGCAACTCTAGCCTGGCAAACACACCGTCATTTGCCTGCGTGGCGGGATGAACTGTCGCTTTGGTCGGCAACCATACCGACGTGCATGACATCAGCATACTGCCACTCCAGCTTTGGACTTGCGCTCATGAACGCCGGGCAGTTGCAGCGTGGTGGAGATGAACTGGTGCGAGCAGTCGAGCTCCAGCCTACACCCCTATTCCTCATGTATCTCGGGGATGCGTTGACGCGGAGCGCGCGAAATTACCCCGAAGCGGTTCGGATATATCTGCTGGCGCTAAAGGACGCAAAGCCGCCCGGACAGGATATTGGCGGGCCACGAATTGCTAAAATCCATGCAAAACTCGCGCGCGCTTATATACTTTCAGGACAATTAGATCTAGCGGGTCAGGCGATTCAAACTGGAGGAAAGTATGATTGGCGCTACCCCGGGATATGGGTCATGGACGTATTCCTCCAGTGGAAGCGGGGCAATTCTGATGGGGCTCGATCCTCATTGTCCGCGCTGATTTCAATGCTAGGCCAAGATTCCCAAGTGGACGGCATGGTAGACCAGTATTGGGGTGACCGGGGCGAGACAAGAAAGATGTTGGCTGAACTGAGGCCAATTAATTCCACCATACCAAAATGAGCGACATGATCCCAACGATTCCAGCATCTCGTGACCGATGGTCTATATTGAAGTTTCCGGAGAGGCTTCCAGCAAGCCTTGCATGGCTTCCCTATGCGCTACTGATTAGTGTTACTTCCGCTCTCTACGCGGTAACCCTATACTACGAATTTGTCTGGGACGACTGGGTCTACATTGTCCAGAATTATAGAATTCAAGGCCTTGATTGGATGCACATACGGGCGTTTTGGTCCGACATCTATCTCGGACACTATGCGCCAGTCCATCACAGCTTCTTTGCGTTGGTGTATCACTTCGCCGGCATGGAGCCCTATGGGTATCATCTCGGCCAAGTGCTGATTCACGCGGCTGTCGTTTGCCTGGTGTATTTGGTAGTGAAGAAGCTGGAAACGCCGGGCGTGGCGCTGGTTGCCAGCTTGCTGTTCGCGGTTCACCCAGCCAACATTGAAACCGTCGCGTGGATTTCTGAAAGCAAGAGCACTCTGGCATTTCTGTTTTTTCTGATTTCCTTCTACTTTTTCATTCGTCTACGAGAGCGACAGAGTTGGACGGACGGAGTACTGGCCGGCTTATTTCTGATTCTGTCCGTGCTCGCCAAGATCAATACAGTTGTTGCTCCGGCCATCTTTCTGTTATATGACTACCGCCAGGGGGCAACCATCAGAACCCTGAAGTGGCGGAGTCTGGCGCTATTCTTTGCTATCAGCGGCATGTTTACGGTAATCCACCTTGGCGCGTTTCACGGCTCAACGCAGTCCATGGAACAGCAATTTTATGGTGGACCGGGGCTGCACATCATGCAGATGCCGCTGCTGCTTGCATTTTACTTGCAACAAATAGTTTTCCCTGTTTCCCTGTCGGCCTGGCAGATGTTTCCAGTCCAGGAAACTTTCAACTGGCTGGTTACTCTCGGTTGGCTGGGCATGGCCGCGATGAGCTGGGTGCTATCGCGCGGCAATCGCAAAATTCAGTTTTGGGTATTGTGGATTTTCCTTTTCTTGTTGCCTGTCCTGCAAATCGTTCCTTTTCCAATCTGGGTTGCTGATCGCTATCTCTATATTCCAGCCATTGGCGCATTTGTCCTGGCAGGAATCGCGTTTTTTTATATCCAGGAGCGCTTGCCGAAAATTCCCAGCCGTGCTTTGGAAGCAGTAATTCCGGCAATTGTCCTCCTCCTCGGATGGCGTACTCATCAACACATCCCAATCTGGAAGAGTGACCTGACTCTCTGGGCGGCCACTACGCCCACCTGCCTGACCTCCGCGTACTGTCACATGAATTTGGGAACCAGTCTTCTAAAGAACGGCATGGCGGACCGCGGGATGCCGGAGTTGATTCGAGCAGTTGAAATACGTGCCAACCGGCATACGCTGGAGCAACTGGGCGATGGCTTTACTTTTGCCGCACAGGATTACAAGCAAGCCATCATTGCCTATAAGATGGCGGCCGAATTGCCAAATGCGACTCCGGAAATTCATGGCAAGCTGGCACGCGCGTATTATCTGGCTGGAGACCTCGAAGCGGCGCGGAAGGCAATCGAGCGCGGCGCGCGCGTCAGTGAATATGATCCGGGTCTGTGGATCATCAACGGGTTCGTTCTCTGGAAGCAGGGAAACCTGGATGAAGCACGACGTTCGCTCAACGCGGCGCTGGGCATGACCGGGCGCAAGTCCAATCCCGCGGCCTTCTTTGTTGCATTTATGGGAAATTCGGCCGAGGTGGGTGCGCTGCTTGCCGATTTGCGGAATGGTGTGTCCGAGCCGCGGCAGTAATGCCGCGTCCATCCAAGGTTGGTGAACGCGGCGCTGTGATCGTGTTCATCGATGTTTACATCACGTCAGCACTTGCCTTTCATACTCTCCTCACTTGTGTGCGTCTGTTCGATGGCGCGCAGCGTGGACGCGCCATTACTGGCGCGGCTCGGATACCTCAACCATCAAAACGGTCCAGCTCTGATTTCGTTCGCAAATAAAAGAGGGGGGACCGAAGTCCCCCCTCTTTTATTTGCACGATCTGTACAGCTACGAACAGGTTAAGCTAGTTGCCCAGCGCGAGGCTAGCAAGGGGGCAGGTGATCGGATTCCCGGCAACAGCTGTTGCTGAAAGGCCAGGGTTTTCCCTGCGGATGACATTGCTCTGATCCACGCAGAAGAAAGACACGCCAGTAACATTCAACGACGCCGGAGTACCGACGACGCCATAGGAATTGTTCTGGAGATTCGTTGCGGGAACAGGATTAGTTGCCAGATAAGCGAATGTGTATCCGCTCTTGGCAATCACGGGAGTGGTCGAGGCCAGCACCGAATCAATCAAGTCAGCATTGGCGGAACCAGCCACTGGCGGAGCGGCTGGGCAACCGGCGCCGCAACCAAGGGCTAACATGGCACCCGCAAAGCCGACACCATAAGTCGTGGAATAAGTAACATTGGCAGACGAAATCGTGCGCAGCGAACCCGCCGCGGACGACTCATTGGCGGCCATGCGCGAACGCAGCAAGTTGGGCACTGCGATAGCCGCGATGATCAAAATGATCGCCACGACGATCAGCAACTCGATAAGCGAAAATCCTTTTTGTTTCTTCATTTCTGTAAATCTCCTCTCCGACATTTTGGACTAAATTGAATTTCTACTAAGCGATCTTGCAAAACTCTCCGAACGCTGGAATTTCTTGTTCCATTCGTTCTATCGGCAGCTATGTTGCAGTTCCCATGCCAAATCAGAACGAAGCCCTTAACTTCTTCGAGCATAGTGGCTATTTCCTTTAGATGGCTATACTTAAACGCACTCAGTAGGCCAATGTCATTTTTCAGTTACGCTACCTGCCAGTCAGAGTAATCAGCTATTAGTGACACTTCGCGTCACTGTCCCAGACAACTTCAGTCTTACTTACCTTGCTAGGGCGTGTTAACACTAAATAGAATAATGTGGTATGCTTCGGGATATGGAAATCACCGAGGCCCAGTACCTTCGTATCGAACCCAGCCTGCCGCGGCAGCGGGGCAATGTTAGTCTCTCCAACTTG
>CAMBEY010000206.1 GCA_945865705.1 Candidatus Sulfopaludibacter sp. SbA3 | reverse complement strand
CTGAGGAGGATTACTACGAATCGCGTAAAAGCCGTTATAGAGGCTACTCTCAACAGGACGAAGACGAGGACACGAGCTTCACGCCTATCAGTGTCGACGACTCCTGGCGGTACCTGGATGAGTGGCGCGACACGGATGATCGCGTGGTGAAGTTTGGCCGCATTCCCCTGGCGGAAGGCGAATTGCTGCCCGCCGACGCGCTCGACGAAGAACCTCCTGACGACAAGCGCCTGACCGAGGCCTCCGGCAATGAAGGGGCCACCTTCGAGCGGTCCTATCATCGCGCGGCGCTCGTGCTGTGGCCCGCGAACCGCATGGTAGACGTTCTGCTGGGAGCCGGCGTCGTTGCCGCCCTGCCGTACTTGAAACGGCTGGCCGCGGGCGGGAAGGGCGACCGCCCGGAGGCAATGGCGGTGGCGCAGCGCATTGTGGAAGCGTGGCCCGCCGATGCGCGGCGGTCGTACAGCTACTCGATCAACACCACATCTCCAGAGTCATCTGAGCGCGCAAAAATGATTGCCGCGCTCGTCAAACTGAAGGCGGCGGCCCTGCTCGAGCAGTTCATCCGCGAGGTCGTAACACCAACCTACGACGGCTCGGAAAACGCGGCCTTGCTGACGTCGGTAAGAGTGCTGGGAGATGTGGATGCCGCCGCCGTTTTATCTGCTCTGGTAGGGGCGCGGATGCCGCATCGACCGGGCGCGTGCGCGGATTTGTTGCTCGCTCTTACGGCGAATTCTTCGCCCTCCTTTCGGAAGGTCGCGGAGGCAGCCGTCGCTGGTCTCGACGCCATCGGAATGGCAAATTCCCAAGCAGATACCTTCAAGCGGTGGGAGGAGCTTGAAGACCGGCGCCAACGGCCTCTTGCTCCCGAATTCATCGCAAACCTGTTTTCGGGGCTGAAGCATTTCCAGGACCCGACACTATGTGAGGCCGCGGCGGAGAAGATCGCCTCACGCCCGGAGGTCTTCCATCCTGTGACGCTGGTCGTTCCAGCCATTGAACGGATCTGTGCCGAACAGGATCACACGCCGCCGGCGGTTGACCCTGCCATCCAGCACCTTTGGACGAGCGCGACGGAGTTCCTGCTCAGGCGCAGCGAGGTCCCGCCCCAACCTCCGCCGGACTGGCGTCTTCATGCAGAATTTTCTTGTAAGTGTGCCGAATGCCGTGAACTACAGGCATTTGCCCGTGATCCCGACGAGAGCGTTCATCGGTTTCGTATCAGGCAGGAGCGTCGCAGCCACGTTCAAAACGCGATCGACCAGCACCGGCTGGATATGACCCATGTGACAGATCGCGTGGGTTCGCCGCAAACCTTGGTGTGCACCAAGGACCGCCGAACCTTCAAGGCGCGCATGAAGGAATACGAGAATGAGATGGCCGCTATGAATACGCTCGTCAAGCTGGTGCCCAAATCCGCCGCCGCGGTCGCCCTTTCCAAGAGAATGGAGGCTGCCGTAAAGGCGAGCACGCCGTGAGATTCTCGACATCTACATTGGCTGCCGACGCTGAGGTCGTCCCGTGGCTCGCCGCCGCTGGGGAACTGGCTTACTCTCCCGGATACCCGTCTACTTCTTCTTCGGCTGCCACTCTCGGCTGAGCTTTTGCGCTTCGGCTATCTGGGCGGGCGTCATAGAGCTTTCCAGCGTATCTCTCGCTTTTTTCGCAATCTCATGACCCTGCGCTGCTGCTAGATTTCGCCACATGTATGCGGTGACGAAGTCTTTCGGAACTCCTTCACCAATAATGTACATCGCCCCCAGGCTGCTCTGTGCGCTAGCATCTCCCTGTTCCGCCGCCTTGCGGTACCACGAGAGGGCCTGTACCGCGTCCTTCGGCACGCCGTCACCTATTCGGTACATGCCGCCGAGGATGACCTGGGCGGCAGCGTGTCCCTGTTAAGCGGCTTTGCGGTACCAGTTCACGCCCTCGACAACGTCCTTAGGCACACGCACGCCGCGGGAGTAACGGAACCCGAGGAAGAACTGGGCCTCACCTTCTCCCTGATCAGCGGCTTTGCGCATCCAGGCCAAGGCCTGTATCATCATCCTTAGACACACCGTCACCGTCAGCGTACATGCCGCCGAGGATGAACTGGGCTTGACTGTCATCCTTGAGTGCTAGTGCGCTGAGCTTAGCCAGCGCCGCTGTGTCCCCTTTTTTTGCAGCAGGAGCAATGGTTCTTGTATCCGGCTCCACCTCTGTACAACTCAACATTCCCGACAGCAGCAACGGCAGAAGTCCGCGTTGGATCACGCGGGATAGGACAGAAGGCGGCTTCATGGATAAATTCTACAGCCTTCTTGTTTGTCCCACCCAAGAATTAGGCTACCGTTTTTCCGCCGTCGCAATGGGTAGGAGGGGGTATCGGCATCTCCCCGCCCGTGGCCAAAACAACCGTCGCCGCCCCCGTGTACACGCGCCGTCAAAACCAAAAGGAGCCTATTATGCCCAGACCGCCGAAACCGACTAGCGTATTGCAGCTTCAGGGGACCGCCCGCAAAGACCGCCACGCCAATCGGTTCGACCTTGAAATGCCGTCCGAGGTACTGACGCAGCCGGAGTGGCTGACGGGCGAGGGCTTGGCCGAGTGGGAGAGGCACCTACAATCCCCGAACTAACTCGCTAATATGGACAGCAGTGACTCCACTTATTTCCGTTCGAACATCGTACCGCCAGGCCGAAACGGTTGGTCGCCTCGGCTTCATCACAGTGATCTTCACCGCGTCCGCACTGTGCTCGATTGGCCAGTCCTCTGTAGTCATCAGCCAGATATATGGTGGCGGCGGCAACGTCGGCGCGACTCTGCGCAATGACTATGTCGAACTCTTCAACCGGGGCGGAACCGCAGTGGCCATGAACGGCTGGACAATCCAGCACACGTCAGGCAATGGCTCAAACTGGGACAGGGCGACGGTCAGTGGGATGATCCAGCCCGGTCAGTATTACCTCTTACAGTTGGCGCAGGGAACGCTGGCACCGCGTCACTTCCGACGCCGGATGCGACTTCCGGTTTGAACATCAGCGCAACGTCGGCAAAGATCGTACTCGTGAACAATGGCACGGTGCTAACTGGAAGTGCGCCAACTGGCAGTCAGATCATTGATTTCGTGGGCTATGGCTCTACCAATACCACCGAGGGCAGTTCCGCCCCCGCGCTCACCAACACGACGGCGATATTCCGGCGATCAGGCGGTTGCAGTGATTCAAACAACAATTCGGCGGATTTCACGACTGGCTCGCCGGCACCGAGGACTTCCAGGTCGCAGTTGGCACCTTGTTTCGTTGAAGCCTCACCGCTGATATCCGCCGCTGCGGTAGTAAACGCGGCCAGCTTTGAAGCCGGCCCAATAGCAGCGGGCCAAGTGCTGACAATCTTTGGTAGTGGCGTTGGCCCCGATCAGTTGGCGACCCTAGAATTGACCCCCGACCGGCAGTCCATCACGAAGACGCTTGGCGGAACCCGGGTGCTGTTCGACGGTGTCGCGGTGCCCATGCTCTATTCGCTTGCAGGCCAGGTGAGTGCGATCGCGCCATTCGGGATCTCGGGGCGAAGAACGATTGACTTGCAGGTGGAGTACAACGGCCGTAGCTCGAACCGCGTCACGCTTGAGGTGCAGCCCACAGCCCCAGGCATATTCACTATGGACGCCTCCGGTAAGGGTGTGGGGGCCATTCTGAATGAGGACTACCAACCCAATGGTGCCGGTCGTCCCGCACGCAGAGGCGACGTGATTATCTTGTACGCCACCGGTGCAGGAGAGACCGATCCTGCGTCGATTGACGGCATGATCGTAACTGGAATTGGGAGACAGGTTCAGCCGATTGGGTTGAAGATCGCGGGAGTCGAGGCTGAGATTTTGTATGCCGGCCCAGCGCCGGGACTCGTCAGCGGGGTCATTCAGGTCAACGCTCGTGTGCCGTTCGGAATCCCGACTGGATTGCAAGCGATTGAGCTAATCGCCGGGGGCAAGAAAAGCCGTGTCGGCGTTCAAGTGTCAGTTGTTGAGGAGTAAGTCCGTCTCAATATGGGCCGATGGTAACACCCGCACAGTAAGTGATTCCCCACGTTGCATTCTGGAATTCAGCGCAGTGTCCTCATCGTAGGCCACAGGAGTTTATGGCTGTCTATCCATTGGCTCGCGCTGTAACCTAACCGACGCACGGTGGATGCCGTAGCGATGGCTGGACAAATAGTGAATCGGGGGGAAACGTCTGGCTTGTCCGCGTCTTCCCTGGCCGTGATCCGAAGGGATAGACGTGGTGGAAGCTGAAGCCCGTCGCTCTTCGGATTGGCGGGCTTTTTCTGCGTTCAGGGCGTCACGCTCTTGCGCATCATCGCCTGAATGACGCCATCGGGGATTCCTTCTTCCTTCAGCTTCACCATGGCCGGTAGTTCCAAATCAAACGCCGTCGCGCTGGCCGCGATCTTGTCGATTATCAGCGCGTCGCCGAAACCAACTTTCCAAAGTTGGACGATGTCCGCGTTTGTCAGCACCTTCGGCTTGTCGGAAATCTTGTCCAGTTTGAAATCGAAATCCTGAAACGGAATTACGTGAAAAGGGGTCCTGCGACCGTTTAGACTCGTTAGGACCATTTCCCTTGAGATCAAAACGTCCTTCGTCATGAAGCCTGGCAATGTAATTCGGAGAGTCACCGGCTGGAAGAGGCGCTTAGAGAAGATGGTGCTCTTCCGCGCATTGAAGGCGTATTCGCCGACTTTGTAGACCAACGGCGTCACGCCGATCACCTTGCGGTTCCATTCCACTGTCGCGCCGGGCGGCGTACTAGTCACTCGCAAAGTATCGGATTCAGCCACTGGGGAAACTGGCCGCACCAGCTGAGGTGCTTGGATAACCTTGGATGGCTTTCTACTCGCAAGCCTATCTGCACTAGCGTCAAGCGCCGCAGCAGTCTGGTTGCGCGGCCTTCCGTTTTCCGCTGCTGCCATTACCCGTATGAGTTCGTCGGATACCCCGTTCAATTGAAGGTGCTGGATTCCGGCGGGCGTTAGAAGGAATCCTGGACGGGATCCGGCAATGGCATCCAGGATAGCTGATTCTTGCGATTTTTCCACCACCATTCGCACGACATCATTCGTTGCGCATGAGTGTTTGCGCGAGTACGCTGACGGAAAGGACGATGACCAAGAAAAGTCTCTTCACAGGTTCCTCGTAGTCTCTGGCACCGAGTAAGTGATTTTCCAGGCTGCATTCTGGAATTCAGCTCGGTGTCCTCCGCGTAGGCCACTACGGGAGTTAATGGCATTCTATCATCCATTGGCTCGATTGGCCACAACCAGCGCACCTGAATGAGCAGCGAAAAGCGGCGAAGGAAGCCGAAGCGGATAGCTGGCGCACTATAGGCGCACAACGCGAAAAAGCCACCAAAAACTGATGGTGGCTTTTCCCTTGTAAGTCGTTAATTGAATTGGTGCGGATGAAAGGACTTGAACCTTCACGAAGTTTCCCCCACTAGA
>CAMBEY010000205.1 GCA_945865705.1 Candidatus Sulfopaludibacter sp. SbA3 | reverse complement strand
CCCATCAAAGAAAGGAGTGCCCAAGACAGTTGATCGCGATGAGTCCCCGCGCGCGGATGTGAGTCTGGAGGCCATGCGCGCCTTGAAGCCTGTATTCCAAAGAGACGGCACCGTTACCGCCGCCAATGCTCCCGGCATGAATGATGGTGCGGCGGCTCTGGTGGTGACCTCGCAGTCCTTGGCAGAAAAACATGGATTGCGCCCATTGGCGCGCGTGGTGGCCCAGGCCGCCAGCGGAATTGAACCGATGATGGTGATGATGGCCCCCGTTGTGGCTGTCGAGAAAATCCTCAAGAAAACTGGATGGATGCGGAATGAAGTGGATCTATACGAACTAAACGAGGCCTTTTCCGTGCAGTCGGTGGCACTGATCCGTGAACTCGATCTGGACCCGGAGCGGGTGAACGTCAATGGCGGAGCGGTCGCGCTAGGCCACCCGATCGGGGCCAGCGGCGCGCGTATTCTGACCACTCTGCTTTACGAGATGGAGCGGCGGCAGGCCCGGCGCGGCATCGCGGCACTGTGCCTGGGCGGGGGCAATGCTTTTGCCCTGGCGGTGGAGCGCTGATTCTTTACAGAGCCGGAAACCCTAGCGCGGCTCGGTTCCATCAGGCGCGTAGTAGCCTTTGCGGGCCTGCACCTTCATGCCACCGGTCTTCATGCGGACATCAATTTTGCGGAAGCTGCCATCCTCGGCGGAGTTGGTGGGCGAATAGCCGATGCTGTAAAGCGTCCGCAACTCCTGGGAAATTTCATTAAATGCTCGGTTGAGTTCGGTATCATTATCCGCGCGGAACACTCTGCCCCCGGTCTGCTCCGCCATTTTGCGGAGAGTGTCATCGCCGGAGTAACCAGCACCCATGCCGCGCGAACCGTAGAACGACTGATCCACAAATAAAATTCCATAGATGATCGTATCGGCTTCATGCGCGGCGCGGAGGGCGCGGTCGAGCGATACTTTGCTGCCCTGATCCTGGCCGTCCGTTATCAGGATCAGCGCCTTACGACCGGCCTCGCGCGCGATGACATCTTCAGCCGCCAGAAAAACTGCGTCGAATAGATGAGTTCCGCCGACATTGATGCTAGGAAACGGTCCGAGGCCGGCAGGAGACCCGTCATGCACGCGAATGTTACCGAGGCCATCGCGCAGATCGTCCTTACTGCTGGTTACATCCTGAAGTAGTTCAACCGAGGCATCGAACCCGATGAGAAATGCCGCATCGTGTGGTTGCAGAAAAGTGTTGAAGAATAGCTCCGAGGCCTCACGCTCGGAGGGAATCAGACGCTCCTGGCTGACGCTGGAATCAAATAGCAGCCCCACTGTGAGGGGAATATTATTCTCCCGGGAAAAGTAAACGATCTGCTGTGGCTTGCCGTCCTCGCGAATCTCGAAGGCCGCTTTGTCCAATGTGTCCACCAGTCCGCCCTTGCGATCACGGACGGTACACAACACGTTGACCACCGACACCTCGACGCGGATGACATCGGCATCATCCGCAGGAATCCCGCCAGCAGCTCCTGCGGAAGGCACCTGCGTGGCGCCAACCTGAGTCAGCAGGACACCGCCAAGAACTCCCGTTGCGCACAAATATGCGATGGCGGACCAGCGCGGAATTCGCAAACTGCCTCCTGCAACGAACACTGACCTACAGATCGGATGTATTCAATGGACGGATAGTTGTCCCGAAACCGGACAAGGTGCAATCTGGACCCGCTTACAGCCGCTCAATCTCCAACTCGGTTTTGCGACCCTCTTTGCCGGATTTGCCCGGCTTTAATCTCGCTTCGGCGTCTGCCTCGGTTTTGGCCAGATCGCGTTGGGTTTCATCGAGGATGTCGGAAAGATTCAGGCGCATATTTCCGGCATTGGTGGCATAGGCCAGGCCCGTCTCCATTTCAATAATGCCATCGCGGATCTGCTGCTCAATGACCATGTCATAGTGCTGCATGCCTTCCAGTGTGCCATCTTCCATGGCGTCCACCAGCGTCTTGCCTTCCTGCTCACCTTTTTCCACGTATTCACGAGTGCGCATGGTGGAGATCAGGACTTCCATTGCAGCTACGCGCCCCCCGCCCTTCTTGGGCATCAGGCGTTGCGAGACAATGTAGCGGAACATCTTGGAGAAACGTGTGCGGATAACATGCTGATCGGTCAGCGGAAACACTCCGATGATGCGCTCGATGGTCTTGGAGGCATCCGTGGTGTGCAGCGTCGAGAAAACCAAGTGGCCTGTCTCGGAGGCCTCGAGCGCGATTTCCACGGTCTCGCGGTCGCGCATCTCGCCCACCAGGATGATCTTGGGCGCCTGACGCAGCGCGGCGCGCATGGCCAGCGCGAAACTTGGCGTATCCGAGTGCAGTTCACGCTGGTGGATGGTGGATTGCTTGTGTGCGTGGAGGAACTCGATGGGATCTTCGATAGTGACTATGTGGATAGCTTGCTCGTTGTTTATCTTATCGATAATAGCCGCAAGCGTGGAGGATTTTCCTGATCCCGTGGGTCCGGTAACCAGCACAATGCCATTTTTCAAATTACAAATATTGCGTAGCGCGGGTGGAAGATTAAAAGTCTCGAAGTTGGGGACCTCCGAAGGAATCACGCGCATGACAATGGCGCACGAGCCGCGCTGCGTAAAAATGTTTACGCGAAAGCGAGCCGACTTGGCTAGGCTGTAGGAGATGTCGCACGATCCCTCGGTGCGCAACTTCTCGAATGCAGCCTTGTTCGTGCCAATCAAATCCGTGGCGATACGCACGGTGTCCTCAGGCCGCAGAAAAGGAAGGCCATCGATCTTGACCCCGGTGAGCTTGCTGTCCAACTCCACTTGTGGCGGTCGTCCGGGTGAGAAAATCAAGTCACTGATGCGCGGCGAGACACGCAGCATTTGACCCAGGATCATCTGAGTTGACAAGATCATTGGTCCCGAGTCTGGCGCGGCTGGCGGTGTGGGCCTCGGTGCGGGGGGCGGCGGTGTGGCCAAAGGGTTCCTCCAAATTCAATGCTCAAGAGGCTGCCACAGGCTTGCACTCGCCTGTAAGCACCTTGAACCGTAAGTTTAGCTCAATTGATTCGGAGTTTCCACGTTCACTTCTCTAATGGACTAATGCCCAATTCATGACATTTTGAAGTTTTCGTAGGTGGAAAGTTTGCGCGGGATAAGCCGGAAATCTATTTCTTGGCGGCTTTGCCAGCGGATTTGTTTGCCCGATAGACTGCCAGCATCTGCTTCGGTATCCGCCACAAAACCAGCGCCGTCATCCAGGGTCGCGCGACGAGCGAATATACGCCGGCCGTCTGCATCCGCTTGCCGAGAGCTTTGGCCAGCTTGCGGGCGCGTTTGGGCGCCGGCGTCCCTCCGAAAACGGGCGGCGCCAGATTCCACATCAGGATGATCCACATGATCGGCATCACCACAAACGAAAGCGGCGACCAAGTCCAGCGTTGCGTGAAAGCCAGCACCAGCAGTGACATGACCAGACTGAGAACCGCGCCCTGCGCCAGCGCTCCGCCGAGAATGCGGCTCCAGCGCGTGACTTCAAACTTCTTCAATTGCCCTGCCCCATCGCTTGTCGCCAGCTTTTTTTGACTGGCAGCGAGTTCGGCGACGCGCTCAGTTTCGCCCGCTGCCTTGGCCTTCAGACGCCGATTCTCCAAGCTTGCCATCTTCTCCAGATGATCCATCAGCAGCGAAAGATTTCCCTGGTCAAATGGCGCGATCTGCGGCGCATCGTATACCATCCGATGCTGCGACTGCGCCGCCTTAATCTGTTCCGCGGTGGGATTAACCTGTCGTTCAATACGAGCCATATCAATTGATTCTGCTGAAATCAGTGCCATCGCGTCAAGTTGCGCGCTGGATTATTCTCCCCGCACGCAGCTGGTTGCGCCGAAGAATGCTCCACGTATCTCGACTCCATGCAGACACAGTGATAGGATAGGGCTTGCGTTGGGGCGGCGCTTTCCGCATCCGCCAGTGTCTTATCGTTCGAGGGCGCATAGCGGCTGGGAGTAGCAGTCGCTGCAGGCGAATAGCTAAGCACTGTGCAATTTGATTGGGATCAGGGAGTCTATGGCCAACGGAAAATATAAGAAGGATAAGAAGCCGACAGAAGATTTGAAAGAGGAAGGCATTGAAGTCGGCGGCACCGTAGTGGAAAAGTTTCCCGGCGGGGTCTTCGACGTAGAGCTGGAGCAGCAAAAGCAGCTCGTGAGGGCGCATCTGTCCGGACGGCTGCGAAAGAATCGCATCCGCATCCTTCCCGGCGACCGCGTTACGCTGGAGCTTTCGCCCTACGATCTGACCCGTGGCCGCATCACTTACCGCTTCCGGTAAATTTCGCTTTCTCGAGCAGGCCCGCTTCCAGGCGGAGCGGGCTGTTCCCATCCCTTCCCATTTGACCTTATAATTTTCTGTGGATACCATTACACACGGCGTGGCCGGAGCGCTGCTTGGAAAAGCCTTCTGCGACCAGCCAGATAACCGGCTGGTGCGCCGAGCCGTCATCATCGGTTCCGTGGCTCCCGATCTCGACATGATCGGCGGCTGGCTGGCTGCGGATGAACTATTTCAACTGGAGTTTCACCGCGGCATCACCCATTCAATTGTCGCGCTACCTGCGTTCGCTCTGCTTTTGGCAATGGCCACCGTCCGTCTCACCTCTCCGGTATCAGGCGCGAAATCACGTTGGAGACTTCTGACATTGGCCTACGGAGCCGGGTTGGCCTTGCACATCCTACTCGATTTGATCACGGCATACGGCACCATGATCCTCCAGCCGGTGAGCATGGCGCGCTATACCTTCGATATGGTTTTTATTATTGATCTTACACTGGGCGCCATCGTTCTGATCCCGCAATTAGTAGCTTCGGCCTGGTCGCAGCCGGAGCACGGCACGAGTCGGACAGATTACCGTCGAAACTGGCACCGTGCCTGGATGATGTGGCTGACAGTCAGCTTTGGCGCCATCGCCGCGTGGTTTCTGGTGAATGCAGTAGGAGTTCCGTTATCGCTCGGCGCCATCGCCGTCAGCATTGCCATCTTCGCCGTCGCCTTCACTCTGCCGCGATTCACGCAAGTAAAAGCATGGCCTCGGTCGCGATACTGTCAAGCAGGATTGGTATTGATGATCCTGTATCTGGCGGCCTGCGGATTCGCACATAAGGTTGCGCTCGACCGAGTCGCACAGTTGGTGGCTCGCAATCAGTTGACGGCCCTGCGCATCGCGGCGCTGCCCGCTCCTCCGTCGCTGCTGAAATGGAGCGGCCTCGTGCAAACCGACACGGGCGTTACGCGCTTTGCCATCGACTTGACCGATCGCGGCAATGCTTCGGCGGAGCATTTCGCTAACACCTATCCCATTCCCAACGAACAAAAACTACGCGCGCTTCCGGCGCTGCAAACCTACCTTTGGTTTGCCCGGTTTCCGTGGGTTACATCCCAGGAGCGGGATGGCAAACAAGTTGTGGAGTATCGCGATCTACAATTCATTC
>CAMBEY010000204.1 GCA_945865705.1 Candidatus Sulfopaludibacter sp. SbA3 | reverse complement strand
TTGAATGCGTCGGCCGGGGTTCTCGCCCCGGCCGATTTTTTTGGCAGGCTCACGCTTGTACCATTTCAGGGAAATTGGATACTGCAAAATGCATAAATAGGCTTAATTTTAGGACATATTGCAAAATACAATGTAATTTATGCTCAAATGTCCAATTCATTTGTATTAACAATCAACAATGCAAGCATAAAGTGCATATTTTAGTTGACACAATTGAAAAAAATCGGCTAATCTGATCTTCTTTAGCTGCCGTCTTGCTTCATGCAGGGATTGGGCGGACCGGTAAATTGGAATCAACGGACCGCCGCGCGCAGGGGAATTTCGCCGGCGGATCTCATTTTGTTCATTGCCAAATTGTTCCGTGGCAATTACAATATCCGTTCTTTTGTTGCGGAGCCAGCCGCAGCCATAATTTTTTGAACTAACTTTAGCGAACCAAGAACAGAGGAGCAATCGATGTCGAGTGAACTGAGAAATTTTCTAGAGCTCTCCTACGATGAGTTGGAGGATTTGAACCTTGAGGCCAAGGAGCAGCGCAAGAATCGCGTCTCCAACGAAGCGATCCGCGAAGCGCGCCTGAAATACTTGAAGGACGAAAAGCGGATCAAGGCCGTTACCGTGCTGTTCAGCGATCTTGAAGGCCGTCTGCACATGCTCGATTACGACAAGAAGTTCCTGCTCGGCAGTTGGGACAATCTCACTTTTGACGGCTCCTCCATCCGCGGCTTCACCGCGCAGCGCGAGAGCGATCTGCGCCTGGGCATGGACTGGGGTTCCTTCTACTGGGCGCCCTCCGATGTGTTTGGCGGCGGCAAAGTCCTGATGTTCGGCGAAGTCATCGACAAGGACGGCTCACCCTACGTCGGCGATATCCGCGGCGTGCTGAAGAGCTACTCGCAGCAACAGTTCAAGAGGAACGGCTATACCCTCAATGCCGCCAACGAAATTGAAGGTTTCATCTTCAAAGGCCCGGATGCCGAGCGCAGCTATCATGAAACCGGCAAGTTCGAGTACGTCAATACCGGCGGCTACTATCATTCGCTGCCCGGCGATCCGCTGCGCAACTTCATCGACACTTCAGCGGAAGTGCAGCGCGCCATGGGCTTCCAAAACGAGAAGGATCACCCGGAAGTTGCTCCTTCGCAGTTCGAGATCAACTACGGTTATGGCGAAGTCGTACAGGCTGCCGACCAGATTCAGCTCTATAAGCTGATCTGCCGTCAGGTGGCACGCAACATGGGACTCACGGCCAGCTTTTTGCCCAAGCCAGTCGTCGGCGTCAACGGCTCCGGCATGCACACCAACGTCTCCGTCAGCAAGGACGATAAGAATTTGTTCTGGGATCCCAAGGGCGAGGAGAAGCTCTCCAAGATGGGCTGGGGCTTCGTCGATCGCATTCTGACTCACGGCAATGACATTTGCCTGATGCTCAACTCCAGCGTCAACGCCTATCGCCGCCTCGATCCGCATTTTGAAGCGCCCAATCAGATCATCGCCTCGGCGGTGGATCGTGGCTCCATGGTGCGCATCCCTATCGGCAACCACCGCTCGATGCGTGTGGAAGTCCGCTCGGTCGGTCCTGACGCCAATCCCTACATGGTGCTGTACTCGGTCTTCAAGACGGGCCTCGATGGCGAGACCTCCAAGATCAAGGACCTGCGCCAGGCCAAGCGTTACCTGCCCGACAACATCTACACGGCCATGGAGAACTTCAACAAGGCCAGTTGGACCACGAAGATGCTCGGTAGCGATGTGAAGGGCCGTTTTGCGGACCTGAAGCAGGCCTCCGCCGACCGTTGCCCGCGTCTGCTAGGCAGCATCGTGAAGACGCAGGAAGTTCAGTTCCATCACGAGGTATATAACCAGTACCTCTGGAACCAGTTCTAGGCAGAAGCGAAGTCCGCCGTCGGTATGACGGTTCGGACCAATTCGTTGTTCGGCCTCAATTCGATTGTTAGGCCCAGTTCGATTGTTTGGAAGGAACGGCGGCTCGGCGAATTTCAGTCTGGCCGCCGCTGAATAGAGAAGTAACCAGTTCAAAACAGATACGCCCGCCAGAGCAGCGCTCACTGCCTTGGCGGGCATTTTTTGTGACAGTGCCGCGCGCGTCAGCAAGCGGGCCGATGGAACGACCAACTCCGCTCACTCGCTCTTACTGAATCACCCGGTGCTTAAAACTTTTTTTGCCCGAGGCGTAGTCCGCCACCACGTCGCCGTGCCCGCGCAGCTTCCACTTGTAGGTCGTCAGCCCTTCCAGCCCCACCGGGCCGCGCGCATGAACCTTGCCGTTGCTGATGCCGATCTCCGCGCCCAGCCCGTAGCGATAGCCGTCGGCGAAGCGCGTCGAGGCGTTGTGATAGACGCCGGCCGAATCCACTTCGTTCAGGAAGCGTTCCGCCGCTCCCGCGTCTTCGGTAATAATGGCGTCGGTGTGCTTCGACCCGTAGCGGTTGATGTGCTCGATGGCCTCGTCCAGCCCAACGACAATTTTCACGGAGATGATCAGGTCCGAGTACTCCGTCCGCCAATCCTGCTCCGTTGCGGATTTCAGCGCGGCGATGTAACCACCACTCGCCTCCAGCACAGCCAATGTTTTCGGGCAGCCCCGCACTTCAACCTTCGCCTCACTAAATCGCGCCATCATGGGAGGGAGAAATTTCGCGGCAATGGCTTCGTCCACCAGCAGCGTCTCCGCTGCATTGCACACCGCCGGATACTGAACCTTGGAATCGAAAGTCACCAAAAGAGCTTTCTCGAGATCCGCGGCGCGATCCACATAGACGTGGCAAACGCCCTCGCCGTGGCCCAGCACGGGTATGCGGCTGTTCTGCATCACGTAATGGACCAGCTCGTAGGAGCCGCGCGGGACAATCATGTCCACGTCCCGATCCATGGTCAGCAGTTCCGCAAACTCCTCGCGTGTGCGCAGCATTTGCACGGCGTCAGCAGGCACGGCAGGGAAAGGTTCGAGCGCTTTGCGCCACACGTTGACGATCACCTCGTTGGTGTGGGCTGACTCCGAGCCGCCCTTCATGATCACCGCGTTGCTGGTTTTCAGCGTGAGCGAGGCGACCTGCGAGATCACTTCGGGCCGCGATTCAAACACGATGCCGATGACGCCCAGCGCGCAGGACTCTTTCACTAACAACAATCCGTCATCCAATTCGGTCGCGCCCAGCTTGCGGCCCAGTGGATCGGGCAGGCGCGTAACGTCGCGCACGCGCAGCGCCATCTCCCTGACGCCCGCATTGGAGACGCGCAGCCGCTTCAGCATCGCCGCCGACATTTTGCCCGCCGCGACTTCCTTCTCTGCTGCCGCGCAGTCAATCGCATTGGCGGACACAATTTCCGCAGCCGCTGCCTCTAGGCCATCCGCCACGGCGAGCAGCACTTCGTTGCGCGCATTGTTCGACAGGCGAGCCAGCGCGCGCGACGCAACGCGTGCCCGTGCGGCAATCTCCTTGACGGTTGTAGTCATGCCAACTTATTCCTCTTCGTCACCTATACCTGAAATAGCTGTCATCCTGAGCAAAGCGAAGGATCTGCTTTTCTTTGCGCAGGGAGAAAAAGCAGGTCCTTCGCTTTGCTCAGGATGACAGCAAAAAACAAATCAAAAACACGGAAGAATTTTCAGAAATTACGCCTATAGGAACACGATGTTATCACGCCGAATCACGATCAGCGATCCGCCAGTCCTGCCAAGCGACTCTTCGGCATCATGACTCGAGCAGGTGGCAATGCCGCGCGCAAACTCGCGGCCCTGGCGATCCACGAGGCTGACCACGTCCTTGGCGGCGAAGCGGCTCTTGATGCGCGCGATGCCTGAAATCAGCAGGCTGGTCTGGTCTTTGCTGAGCGCGGCTTTCGCTGCGGCGCTCAACATAACGCAGCCCTGCACGTCGGCGGCGAAGGCGATCCAGCGGTGCTTACCCTTCATCTTCTTGCGTGGCAGGAAGGCCGTGCCGACCGCCTCGCCCTTGAACACGCGATCCAGCACGCCCGGCATTCGGCCATCGGCGATCACCGCCGCGCCGCCGCAGCGCATGGCGATGTCGGCCGCTTCGAGCTTGGTGGTCATGCCGCCGCGTCCGCCGCCGGAAGGTCCCGCCGCCAGCTTGCGCAACTCCGTCGTGATCTCGGTTACCAGCGGAATCACCTCGGCCGGTGTGGCATTCTTATTGCGTAGTCCGAGGGACGGTGTCTTGCTTGGCGTCTTGCTTGGCATCTTTCTTAATAGGCCATCCACGTTGGTCAGCAACGCCAGCGCGTCGGCCTCCAGACCGCTCATCACCAGCGCCGCGAGGCGGTCGTTGTCGCTGAATGCGGCGGTGCGTCCGCCGGCGGCGATGGCCTGCAACTCGGCGGTCGAGACGGTGTCATTTTCATTGATGATGGGCAGCACGCCGAACTGCAGCAGCTTGTCGATGGTGTGGCACAAATTCGAGTAGCGCCGCCACACCGCGAAGTCCGACTCGGTGAGCAACACTTGCGCGACCTTTACATCGAAGGCTCCGAACATCTCCTTATACGCGTTCATTAAGAGGCTCTGGCCCACGGCGGCGCAGGCCTGCTTGGTGACCACGTCCAGTTTGTGCGAAGAGCGCAGCCCCAGCCACGCGCGACCGAGGCCCACGGCTCCCGAGGACACCAAAATCACCTGACGCCCGGCCTTCATCAGTGTGCTTATGGACTGCGCAATCGGCTCGACGCGTTCGCGGCACATGCCGCCTTCGCGATCCGTTACGGTTGCGGTGCCGAGCTTGACCACAATGCGCCGCGCGCCCTTCAAGAGGCGTGTGCGTTCATCGGCTTGCGCATGCAGTTGAGTCATATCGTGTTCACCGGTTCTCGCGGTACCGCCTGATAAAATCCGTCCGCCTCGACGACCTGCACCGGAATATCAAACAACTCGCTCAGTCGCGCGCTGGTCAGCACCGTGTCCTTCGCGTCGTCGGCCACTACCGCGCCGCGCCGCAGCAGGATCACGCGGCCAATTTCCGGCGGTATCTCGTGAATATGCTGCGTTACCAGTATCACCGTTGTCCCCGCGCGCATCAATTCGCGCACCGTCTGGAGATATTGGAAGCAGGCCTTTAGGTCGAGACCGGTGGTCGGCTCGTCGAGCAGCAACGCGGCGGGGCGATGAATCAGCGCGCGCCCCAGCAGTAGACGGCGTTGTTGTCCCGTGGACATCTCCCCGAACGCGCGGTCGCGCAATTCGCTGACGCCGAGTTGATGAAGTATCTTTTCCGCCTGCGTCGTCTGCTCTAGCGTAGGGACCTGGCGGGGCCACAGGTCGATGCTGGAGTAGAGGCCGGAGAGTATTACTTTGAGGCCGCTGGTGTGCGGCAGATACTCCTGTTGCAGATCGCCGGAGACGATGCCCAGATGCGCGCGCAAGTCCCAGACGTTCCAGTCCTCGCTGCCAAATATGCGTACCGCGCTATCAGGTGCAAGCACCGGGTAGACCTCGCGCGCCAGCAGCTTCATCAGCGTGGTCTTGCCCGCGCCGTTGGGGCCGA
>CAMBEY010000203.1 GCA_945865705.1 Candidatus Sulfopaludibacter sp. SbA3 | reverse complement strand
AACACGCCGCCGGAGGTCGCGCACGCGCCCATCGAGATGACCCACTTCGGCTCGGCCATCTGCTGATAGAGCAGCTTGATTACCGGCGCCATCTTCTGCGAGACGCGCCCCGCGATGATCATCAAATCAGATTGCCGCGGCGAGGGCCGGAAAACTTCCGCGCCGAAGCGCGCAATGTCGAAGCGCGAGCCGCCCATCGACATCATCTCAATGGCGCAACACGCCAGCCCAAACGACATCGGCCACAGCGACGACTTGCGCGCCCAGTTCAGCGCATGGTCAAGCTGCGTGGTGATGATGCCCTCGGTGGAGTGCCCGCCCGTCCCAACATCGAGAGAGGATTGCCCCGCCGGCAACGGCGATGGAAAATTTTCCTGCTGCATAATCAGTTCCGCCTACAACCTATTTTCGCACGATCCCACTTCCTTGTAAATTGACTACGAATGCAGAGCCGAGGCAGGTTGCGGAGCACCTAGGACGAGTCTTTGCTCGTATGCATCGTAATCGGCCTGAACGACCAACAGATTAGGCTCACGCATCCGCCCCCATGCGAGAACTTGATTGCGAAAGTCGGCTTGTACATCTTTCCCAAGAATGATTCTCCTTAAAAGCATTCGATCGAATTGGACCCTCGGATCAGTGTCTCGAAGTACGAAAATTCGAACTTCTTCTTCATGCTGCCAATCAGTGGACTTATGAAAGAAGAAGGTGGGGTCGAGTTGATCTGGGTCAGTGATATCAAGCTCGACCTTGCCGTCATAGGTCACTTCAAGAGCAGAGGTAAAGGGGGGGCCACTATTTGCGAACTCCAGGCAAACACCAGTATGGTTGCCTCCATAGCTGGCCCAAAGGCTCATAATGTTCCACCGCTTGGATAGCGAATAGATTCGGTATCCTTCGAGTTTCGGATGGATAGATTCCGCCAATTCTCGGAGCAATCCATCCAACCCAAGCCTGTTTGACATCCTCTCAATATCAATTAATGCCGCGGCATGTTTCTCGGGAGAAAGGCCGGGATTATTTCTAACATAGCATTGAAAAATATGCGCTTTGGTTTTTTCAATGGAACTGGATGTCAGTTTCGGTTTTGCCTCCATCGGATCATTTAGTTGGCTTGCCGTTGGGAAGTAGAGTTGATGCTCAAGAATGATTGATTGTATGCGGTCCGGATCTTGCGCATTTGTGTACTTGTAGAAGAATTCGCATTGCGGTCTCACAAGACGGACGTCCATCGCAATCCTCAGTTATCTCACGCACATCTTTATCGCCGAACTGACACAATCCGCGCCAGGAAGCGGGGATCATTCGCCATCTCAGCGGTTGCTTCCAGGTAGTATTTTCCCGGTCCCCCCTTTGAGCTTGGAGAGGTCGTACTCGGATGCAAATCGCCACTTAATTGCTCAGTGACTTTCTTTTTTATAGTGGAATCGACCACATTCAAAGGCGATCCGCTTCGCGCGGCACGGTGGTATCAATTCCCTTTACGAATCCGCGCATCTTTTTGATCGGCACGACCGGGATCATCTCGATGACGCCATTATACAGAATCATCTGAAAGCGCTGACCCGGCTTGATCCGCAATGATTGGCGGATGGACAGTGGAATCACCACCTGATACTTGGAAGAGACTTTGACGGAATCCATTTGCCTGCTCCTTCGATCAAAAAACTGTTTACGCTTCCAGAATTTATAGCGACCCTTCCGTGCCTGCTATCGCGGTGGCTGAAAGACGAGCCCAGCGAGCCCGACCATTCACCGCTGAGCGCGCGCGGCTCTGGACTGCTTCGGCATGGCGTTGATCAGAGCGCGCAGGGCATGGTTCACTGCCTGCGCGGACGGAAACACTTTCGAGATGTCCGGTTCCACTACCACGACCAGCCCGCCTGGCGCATCTTTGCCGGCGAATCGGTTTGGCCGGGACTTCCGATAATCAAACCGGTACTCGGGCAGGATCTCATCCGCAACCGGTGAAGCGTTTTTACGATCTGACATTTTCTTCATAATCTTTGCGCTCTCGCGGCGTAGCGGGCCGCGCACTGTAGATGCGAATCACATCGGGCGACTCGGTAAAACAAACCAGCAACAATCGTCCGCTGGCCGAGTGGCCGATGAGGATCTCCCGTTTTTCGTTACGGGAATGTGCTTCATCATCGAATATCCGCGCCAGCGGATCGTCAAACACCTTTCGCGCATCCTCGAAGGAGACCGCGTGCTTACGCTGATTGATCCTGGCTTTCGCCGCATTCCACTCGAAGATCACAGCACAAGTTTACCTCAGCGATTGCTTGAATCAAAGAAGAGCGGAGTCCGATTGGATAACCTTCTGAGATAGTGTTTCAGTTTGAGTACAGCTGACTCGTCAGGGCACGGTTTCAACCGTGCCGAAATGGGCGGGAGTCATCGTAAGTACCACTCTGCCGAAGGCCGGAGAGTAGCGACAACAATCAAGTGCTCCCGACCTTATGTATTCCAATGCAAACGTTCAAAGAGCGCTACGGCTTCGCCTGCGCTTGAGCCTACGGCAGTAAGGAAGGGTTTATCGCCCATTATTTTCGGCACGGTTGAAACCGTGCCCTGACATTTTACAAATCTGACATTGACCCACGACCAGCTTGCGAACACGCGCTTGCCCTGAAGCGCTGCCTGCGGTATCTTGCTCGGCAGTGGTTCGAGGTCATTTGGAATTAAGGGAGGCCAGCGTGAACGGCATTTTACTTATGGTGATTCTATCGGCACTCGCGGTGGGAGTGGTTCCGGCGCAGGCGCAAACTATCGTTAAATTGGATGCGGCGCTGGACGCGCTGATTGCGGCGGACGCCAAGTTGGTGATTATCTCGAAGGATTTCGTGGAAGCGGATGGCCCCGCCACTGAAGGGCCGGTGTGGATCAAGCAGGAGTCCTCGCCCGACGGCGGTTACTTTGTCTTCACTGATTCGCGGCGCACGCAGTTGACGCGCTGGTCGCCGGGCACGGGGCTGGCGCAGGCGCATGACTTGAAGAAGATGCTCGGCGCGCTCGACCCGGAGCGCTCGCCGTCGAGCGGGCTGGCGGTTGATCCGCAGGGGCGCATTGTGTTTTGCAGTTCGGCGCGGCACGCCGTGGTGCGCATTGAGAAGGACGGCAAAGCCACCATCCTCGCCGAGACGTACAACGGCAAGCAGCTCAACAATCCCAACGATGTGACCATCGCGGCCAATGGGACCATATTCTTCACTGACAACTCGCGCGACGAGACCGGCCAGATGCCGCCCACCGTTTACCGCATCAAGGACGGCAAGCTCACGGCCGTTGTTAGTGGCCTCACCAGCCCCAACGGTATCACGCTCTCGCCCGACGGCAAGGTGCTTTACGTAAATGATATTCGCCCGCGCAAGGTCTATCGCTATGACGTGGGGAGCGACGACAGCGTGTCGAACGGAAAATTATTTATCGATATGAGCGCGCGCACCGAGCCTGGCTCGAACGACGGCATGCGCACCGATGAAAAGGGGAATCTCTACGACAGCGGCCCCAGCGGCGTGTGGATCATCTCGCCCGAGGGCAAGCATCTGGGGACGATCACGACACCTGACCGTGTGTCGAATCTAAGCTTCGGCGGCGCCGACGGCAAGACACTCTTCATGACTGGACGCTCGTCGGTGATGAGCATCCGCGTGAAGACCGGCGTGGCGCATCCATAAATTATGAACGCAACTTCATAGATTCAACTCAGGCGATTCAACTCAGGCGATTCGGCGTCAGCGATTAATCCATGCCAGGGTTAGCGATGCGATGAGTTTCGTTATCGAGTCGTAGCCGATCTGTTGGGCAACCAGCGTGGATGGGAGCGGCTGCACGGCGAAATAAATCATGTAAGTGGGAAACACCAGCAGCACGATCATCGCCAGCCCGAAGCGGACGCCCTGCGCCAACCAAGGCGCATCCTTCCGTCCCTCCAGATAAACCCACACCATGCCCATCGCGATAAACACATGCGCCAGGAACATGTGCAGGAAGTGCGTCTGCTGGTCTTCCAGCGTGCGATAGAGCAAAGGCAATTGCGAATATACGTCCGCTAAGAGTACGCCATGCACCACGAAATCCAGTCCCATGCCGAGTACAAACATGGCCGCCAGCGAAATCATGACTTTCTTGTTCATCCTTTTCCTCCCGCGACAGTAGGCGATTGCAAACTGGGTTCGATTATATCGAAATCGTAAGGCATTGACAGCAGGGAATTCGTTGAGTGTCTTCGACTATCTTCGGCGAGCAGTTGTTGTTGGATGCCAATGGAGGAACGATCTATGAGTTTGCAAAGATACGCCGCAACGGTGCTTGTGCTCGCGCTTGTTGCACGGCAGAAACTTAGCAGTGATGGGCGTGCGAACTAAGTGTCGGCTGGAGTCAGTGTGAATTGGGTCACTTCCGGGCGCACGCCAAAGCGCACTTGCGCCAGATGTCCGACGCCGCGATTAATATAGAGCCGCCGATTCCCCGCCAGATCGAACTCTCCGGCTGTATAGCGGCGATTGACCACGGGAAGAATGGGTGGCGGCAGGAAGGGCGGCTTGCATTGTCCGCCGTGGGTGTGGCCGGAGAGTATCCAGCCCTGATAATTTCCCCACCCGGGCAAATCGACGGTATCGGGATTGTGGCTCAAAACAATCGACGCCGCATCTTGCCGAAGTTTTGCCAATGCGTGTTTCGGGTCGAACTTATTGGCCCACAGGTCATCCATGCCCACGATCTGGAGACCTTCCACATCACTCGAATCATTACGAAGAATCTTGATTCCGCAGGAGCCTAATATTGCCGCGAGTCGCTCGGCGATATCCGGGTGCGCCCAGTTCCAACCATAATCGTGATTGCCGAATATTCCCAGCGTCGCCAGACTTCCGCGCGAAGCCGTCGCATACATTCGTTCGGTGTTCTCGAACAGATTGCTTTGGAACGAGGTGAAGTCCCCCGTATAGACTACGATCTCCGGTTTCAAGCGACTCACTCGTTCGAAAGTCTCCAGAATGTACGCATCGGATGCCAGTGGCCCGACGTGCAGGTCGCTCAATTGCACCAGCGTTTTGGACTCCAGGGAGCGCGGCAGTCCACGGAGGGGCAACGGCCTGGAAACGATCTCCAGCCAATGCGGCTCGACGAAGGCGGCATACCCGCCCAGTGCCATCCCGCCCGCGGCGGTGGCAGGACTCCTTGCAAAAGTCGGCGACGGCTGGGGCTGGGGATATCGAGTGCCCGATTATTTTCTTCGATACTCATATCGACTCGGATAACTAGCGCGTCGGGCAGCACTCGCCCGTGGGAATGGGGCTGCCGTGGGGGCAGCGGTCAGGGTGATTCAGGAAAACGCAAATGCGCTCGGTAACTTCGGGCGACAGGATATGCTCGAAGGTGCAGGCGTTTGCTTCGAGTTGCTGTTCGTCGTGCATTTGAAATGTGTCGGAGAACAGACGCTCGGCAAGACGGTGTCGCCGGATGATGTTAGCGGCCCGCGCGCGTCCTGGTTCCGACATTACGACGAGTCCACCCTCTGGCAGCGCTCCTTC
>CAMBEY010000202.1 GCA_945865705.1 Candidatus Sulfopaludibacter sp. SbA3 | reverse complement strand
TCCCCACGGTTCCAGTTCCCGCGGTAACCTCCGCCGGGATGCGCGATGACGCTGGCACCACGATGGTTAAAGGGCCTGGCCAAAATTTCTCCGCCAATTGCGCAAATTCCGGAGGCAAGAAACCCGCACAAGCCTGCGCCATTTCCATGGAGCTCACCAAGATCAATAACGGTGAGGCGGTGGATCGGCCCTTCAATGCATAAACTTTCTTCGCGGCTGAAGTGCTGAAAGCATCGGTTGCTAATCCGTACACCGTGTCGGTGGGGATGGCCACCACTTCCCCGGCGCGAATCAGCGCCGCCGCGCGGCGAATAATATCCGCCTCGGGCTTGTCTGGATTTACTCCAATGATCTCGGCCATATCATGCCACCCCACACGCTACCCAGCACGCTCGATCCCGCTCCCCGGATCGAGCCCCAACTACAAAGAATACACTTCTATTACCTGCCATTGAAAAGCAATCCCGCGCTTTATGGAATAGAATATTCAGGTGAACTGGGATCAAATAGGACGGCAAATTGAAAGCCGCAATCATCCGCTGCTGAAGCGGCTTCGCGCCATGCTGCGCTCGGGCGAACTACTCGACGGCGGGGAGACCTTGCTGGAAACGCCGCGCCTGATTGCCGATGCGCTGGCCAGCAAGGTGCGCATCTCCACATTGCTGCTCAGTGAACCTCTCTCCATTCCCGCGCGAAGACTTCTTTCCATCGCGGCCCGAGACGTGGAAATCATCCATCTGCCGCACAAGACTTTTCAATCGCTGTCGACCACCGAGACCTCGCAAGGTGCCATGGCCCTGGCAGCGGCCCCCGATTGGAAGGAGCGCGATCTCTTCAAGCGTTCCTCCTCGCCGCCATTTCTACTGATTGCCACCGGCATACAGGATCCCGGAAATCTGGGCACGATCCTGCGCGCTGCGGAGGCTTTTGGCGTGAGTGGAGTGATCCTCACGCGCGGCACGGTCAGTCCCTGGAATGCCAAAGCACTGCGCGCCTCATCAGGAGCG
Source organism: Candidatus Sulfopaludibacter sp. SbA3 (assembly GCA_945865705.1). Taxonomy (GTDB): domain Bacteria; phylum Acidobacteriota; class Terriglobia; order 2-12-FULL-54-10; family 2-12-FULL-54-10; genus SHUM01. The sequence continues at coordinate 4,555 of CAMBEY010000202.1, read as the reverse complement.
GTTCTGCGCCTGCCAATTCTGCGCAACACGACCCCTGCCGAAGTGATTCAGCTTCTCGCAACCCACGGAGTGAAACTCTACGGAGCCGTCGCGCGCGGAGGGTGCGCTCCTGAAGAGCTGCCTGCCCTGCAGGCGATAGCGATCGCAGTTGGCGCGGAAGCCGGCGGCCTGCCCTCGGAACTAGAGGCATCAGCCACTCCACTCTCCATCACGATCGCTCCACAAGTGGAGTCGCTAAATGTGGCGGCCGCCACCGCGGTTATACTTTACGAAGTGGCCCGGCAGCAGGCATTGCAGCAACGGCGCGCCGCACCCGGCGGGACGAAACGCGGCCCGCGGTCCACGGGAAAATCTCGGAAGCAAGCGAACCACAACTAAGGAAACGCGCGTGGGACTATTCTCCAATCAGGAACTCTCCGACACGCAGCCGACGCTGCGCCCGCTGGCCGATCGCATGCGTCCGCGCACGCTGGAGGAGTACGCCGGGCAGAGGCACATCCTCGACACCGGCAAACCACTGCGCGTCCAGATCGAGCGGGACGAAATCTCCTCGCTGATTCTGTGGGGACCCCCGGGCGTGGGCAAGACCACGCTGGCACATCTGATCGCGCAGCGCAGCCGCGGCTACTTTGTTCCTTTCAGCGCGGTGATGAGCGGCATCAAGGAAGTTCGCGCGGTGATGGAGGAAGCCGCCCTGGCGCACCGCTCCGGCACGCGAACCATCTTATTCATTGACGAAATCCACCGCTTCAACAAAGCGCAGCAGGACGCCTTTCTGCCGCACGTCGAGAAGGGTGACATCATCCTGATCGGCGCAACCACGGAAAATCCTTCGTTTGAAATCATCTCCGCATTGCTCTCGCGCTCGCGCGTCTACCATCTCGGCCCACTCGATTTGGACGACATCGCCACGCTGCTACTCCGTGCCTTGGAGGACAAAGAGCGCGGCCTCGGCCAGAGCGATATTCTAATTCCCGATGAGCTGATCCAGCAGATTGCCTCGTTCTCCAGCGGCGATGCCCGCATGGCTTTCAATCTTCTTGAGTCGGTAGTCCAGGGTATCGAACCGGATGCGACGGGAAGGGTCATCGTTACCCCGGATATATTGAAGGCCGCACTGCAACGCAAGACGCTGCTCTATGATAAGAACGGCGAAGAGCACTTCAACATCATCTCGGCGTTGCACAAATCGCTGCGCAATTCGGATCCCGACGCGGCCATCTACTGGCTGGTGCGCATGCTGGAGGCGGGCGAGGACCCGCTCTATGTCGCGCGCCGTTTGGTGCGCTTCGCCAGCGAGGACGTGGGCCTGGCCGACCCGCGCGCGTTGCAGGTTACCGTTGCGGCCATGCAAGCGGTTGATCTGATCGGCATGCCGGAGGGTGGACTCGCATTGGCGGAAGCCGCCGTGTATCTGGCGCTCGCGCCGCGCTCCAATAGCCTCTACGCGGCTTATAACGAAGCGCGCAACGATATACAGAACCGGCCCGTTGAACCCGTCCCGCTGCACCTGCGCAACGCGCCCACCAAGCTTATGAAGAACGAAGGCTACGGCACTGGCTACCAGTACGCGCATGATCTGGCAGAACGAGTTTCGGCAATGAAGTGTCTGCCGGATGGATTGGCCGGGCGCCGCTACTGGAAGCCCACCGACGAAGGTTGGGAGCGCGAGTTGCGCAAGCGGCTGGAAGAGATCGAACGACGCAGGCAGCAGCCCCTATCCGAACCGCGATGAACCATCCCGGCGTTGAGCGAGGTTGAGATGACCTGCAGGCAATCAGAAGCGCAATGACCCACTACACTCCCGCAATTCGTGGAGCTTCCAGATGAGCGAAGGAGAATGATTTTATGCAATCCACTTGCACTGGTGATCACATGCGACACGGAAGGAAGGCACATCTCTCCGCCATGGCCACGGCCATGGTCTCCACCATGGTCACGCTAACTACACTTAGCGGGCTGGCCCTTTGCTTCCTTGCAAAACAACCCGAACTCCCGGAAATGACAGCCCGCCGGGTGACGGAAAATCAGGAACGTCTCGCAACCGCCTTGGCACAGCTTCCATTACACTTTGAGGCCAACCACGGACAGGCAGCGGAAGACGCGCAGTTCGTAGCAAGTGGCGCAGGCTTTGCGGCATCGTTTACGCAGCAGGGAGTTTTGATTGAACTTTTGACCAAACGAGGCAAGGCTCAGTCCGCTTCTGTTTCCAGTTTTGATCCCTGCAAATCACTCCGCTGCCTGGAGGATCGCGCCCACTCCAGCAGCCCGATACAGTCAACCGGAGTTCCGCAAACGCTGGCCTACGCCGAAGCAAACAGCACGGGCCGTCTGCTGAAAATCAGCTGGGAAAACGGAAATGTGTCCGCCCCACTCCGGGGAGTTGGCGCTATGTCCGGGCGCGTGAATTACCTCACTGGCAACGACCCGGCAGCATGGCATCGAGACGTCCCGCTATTCGAGCGCGTGGTCTACGAACAGATTCGCCCCGGCGTCGATCTGGTGTTCTACGGCCAGCAACAGCAGATGGAATTCGACCTCATCGTGCGACCCGGCGCAAGCCCCAACGACGTCGTGATGCGCATCAATGGCGCGGATGATGTTGCACTTTCCGAGCAAGGCGAACTACGCATCACTGCCGATGGGGAGACCCTGATCTGGAAGCGTCCCGTGGTTTACCAGAACACCTATCACCACGTTTATCAGGGCGCCTATCAGGACGCGGTCGCTTCTTCACCGCGCGGCGCAGAGCGCATCGAAATTGCCGGAGCCTATCAACTTACCAGTGAAAATGGAATCCATCGCGTCAGCTTCAACGTGGGCGATTATGACCATACTCAAACGCTGGTGATCGATCCCGTGCTGACGCATTCGAGCTACCTCGGCGGCAATGGGCAGGATCAGATTCAGGGCGTCGGCGTGGACGCGCAGGGAAATATTTACGTGACCGGAGCTACCTCGTCCGCCAACTTCCCAACCGCTTCTGCATTTCGCTCGACGAAGTCCACCGGCGCTGATATGTTCATCAGCAAGATCGATCCCACCGGTACACGTCTGATCTATTCAACGTTTTTAGGCGGTAACGGCGACGACTCAGCGCAGCGGCTCGCCGTGGGCTCGGACGGCTCGGTTACCGTCGCCGGATACACCAGCTCGAACGATTTCCCCACCTCCACTCCTGCGCAAACGAATACTGGTGGCGGCTTCGACGCAGCCATTGCGCGACTGAACGCCGCGGGATCAGCGTTGATTTATTCCAGCTACCTGGGAGGAACCGGCGAGGACGTTGCGCTGGCGGTCGCGCTCGATTCGACCGGCGCGGCCTACGTAACGGGCTATACCAAATCAGCGAATTTCCCCACGCTCGTACCCTTCCGCAATTCCGGCTCTGGGGCATCGGAGGCGTTCGTCGCCAAGTTTTCCGCTACCGGCGCGGCCATCTACTCCACTTATCTTGGCGGCAATGCCGGCGATGTGGCCTTGGGCATCGCCGCCGACAGCGCGGGAAACGCAATCGTCTCCGGCAGCACGACGTCCACGAACTTCCCCACACTCACTCCGATTCAGGCCGCCTTCGCCGGAGGCCAGTGCAGCGATGCGGGCAATGTTTTTCCCTGTGGTGATGTCTTCGTAACGCGCCTGACGGCCAACGGCAGTGCTTTGAGTTACTCCACCTATCTCGGCGGCACGGGCGATGAGCAGGCCAACGGGCTGACCGTGGACGCGAGCGGCGCGGCCTATCTCACCGGCTATACCACCTCCGCCAACTTCCCCCTGCGCACGCCGCTGCAAGCGACATCCGCTGGACTCACCGACGCCTTCGTCACCAAGATCGCCGCCAACGGCGCCTCGCTCGTCTATTCCACCTACCTCGGCGGAGGAGTCTCCGACACCGGCACGGCCATCGCCGTTGATAGCACAGGCAGTGCTTACGTAACCGGCCTGACCGAGTCGAGCAATTTCCCCACGGCTAATTCCTTTCAAGCGCGCGCGGGCGTGGATGCCTTCGCCGCCAGACTGATCCCCACCGGCAACGGCCTGGCCTACTCCACATTCCTCGGCGGCAGCGATTTCGATCAAGGCCTGGCCATCGCCGTTGATAGTAGCGGCAACGCATTCGTCGCCGGCTGGACCAACTCGAATGACTTCCCCCTGCGCACGCCGGTGCAGTCCGCGCTCGGCGGAGGCACCTGCGGCACCGCGCCACTGCAATACATCTGCGAGGATGGATTCATCGCGCGCATCACGCATCAGCCAGGCCTGTTCGCCGGCGGTATGGTCAACGGCGCCAGCTTCGCGCCGGGCGCGCCGGTGGCGGCGGGCAGCATCGTCTCGGCTTTTGGATCAGATCTGGAGTCCGCCATCTTCGGGGCATCCGCCGTTCCACTGCCAACTACCCTGGGCAGTGTCACCGTGCGTATGAACGGCATCCCCGCGCCGCTGTTCTTCGTGGCCGGTTCGCAGGTGAATTTGCAGGTGCCCTGGGAGCTGGCCGGCCTGACGGCCGCCACCATTGCCGTTACCGCCGCGGGCGTCGCACTGCCATTGACCACCG
>CAMBEY010000201.1 GCA_945865705.1 Candidatus Sulfopaludibacter sp. SbA3 | reverse complement strand
ATCGTTGAACAGCACGGGCAGGACGGTTCCGCCGGAAGCGGTTATGGACGACACCGCAAATATCTGCTGCACGGAACTGAAATTCGGGTGGAAGCCGGCAAACGTGATGTTCACGGTTGCAGCGGCTTGTTGCGGAGTCCATGTGCCGTTGTAGAAGCCGCCTCCGGCATTCGCCATTGGAATGGAAACGCCCCCGGCGGTGGCTACCACGGTCCCATTTGTTACGGGATCCCCGCAGCTATCCACCAATTGCGCCAGGAGCGCCTGCGGGAAGGAAACGGGGGAGTTTGAGCCGGTGCCTACGGTGCTGCCGATGACGGACATCCGGACAGGCGTGCATCCTGTCAGGGACGCGCCGCCAGCTTGCTCGTCGGTCACGGCTGACCCGCGCTTGCAGAATGTGGAATTGGGATTGCAGGGTGGTGGCGGCTCGTAACCGGTGGGGACCAATTCGGTAATGATCAACGCGACGTCAACCGTCTGAGGAGATCTACCCGGAAAGCTCGCGGTAATCGTGCCGCGATAAGCACCCGCCCGCAATCCGGTCGGATTCACAGTTACCTGAATGGTGGTCGGCGCTGCGCTGGTGGAAACAACGTTGGTTGGCGATACGTTGACCCAATTTCCGATGGTGGTGGTGGTGGTGAACTGCGTAGTGAGCGATCCACCTCCCGTGTTGCTGAGGGCGAACGATTTCTGCAAATTGTTGGTGCTGCCCACTGGAGCCGTGAAGGTCATGCCGTAAGCGGTGATTCGGGGAACCGCTCCGGCCGTAGGACGCACCACATGGTAGGTTACCGAAAGATATTGCGGGGAGTTTCTGGCCGTGGATGAACGGAAAGGAATCAGTGCCGAATAAACACCGTTGTCAAGCGCAGCGGTATTTGGGGCCACGGTAATCTCCGTGCCCGATGTATTGCTGGCAGACAATGAGCCACTGCGTGGCGTGATATTCAGCCATGCGGGTATCGAAGCCGCATTCACCGTCCAATCGAGCGTTCCAGTGCCTGAATTGAAAATGGAAATGGGCTGCCCTGGCGGAATTCCCGTGCGCTCGACGGTCTGAAACACGATGGAAGACCAACTTAACGATAGGCGGGGGCTGGGGGCCGACAGCGAGGCATTGACCGGGATGGAAAGTATCCCAACAACGGATGGAATGCGGATGTTCACAAATCCTTGATAGGTGCCAACTCCGGGAAGCAAAGCAGGCGTGAATGTGACGCGAAGGAAATTGCGCTGCCCTTGCTGGAATGTCCCCGTGGATGGAGTAACGCTGAGCCAGTTATTGCCGCCATTCAAGTCTGCAAAGGTTGCCGTAAAGGGTTCAGGAACATCAATGCTACAGCCCGGAACCGAGCTGTTCCCGATGAAAAGCGAGTGCGTACTCGGTGCGTCGCCGATGCGGGCGGTCAGTTGGAGTGAGTTGGGCTGGGCGCAATTAGGAAGAGAATTTAAGTCAATGGCGTGTAGGTCGGCGCGCCATCCTGGAAGCACAAGTGCCATCAAATAGAGGGCAAGAGAAATCGCCACTGCCGCACGTCTGCGTTTATTCACACGAGTTTTCATCGACGGTTACTCCTCAGATGGCGTTTCAGATCAAAGTTGCCTGACTCAGATTCATTTTCAGGCAATCTCTTTTCGATCCCTAGTCGCCATGTATATCAAAACGAACTAATTGTAGTGGGACGCCGGGGAAGGCCGCACTTGTCTCTAATCTAAATGAAGTATCGCTACATCTAATGTGAGTGTCAATGGGATTATGCGCCATTTGTTCAGGATGTAGCCCTAGTAAGTATAGGACTAAATTGAGCCACATTGCTGTCAATGGGAAGAGTCATTCGTTCTTGGCTGGGGGTTCAAGCTATAACGGGTCCGGGCTTTTTCGCGGTGCCGCTTGATGGCCAGCTCCACCAGCCGATCGATAAGCTTAGAGCAGGATAGCCCGCTCGCCGCCCACAGTTGCGGATACATGCTGATCCTGGTGAATCCGGGTATGGTATTGATTTCATTTACATAGAACTTTCCCGTCTTTTTCTCGAGGAAGAAGTCTACTCGCGCCATGCCGGCACAATCCAGGGACTTGAAAGCCTCCACTGCCAGTTTTTGCGCCCGCTCCGTCTGCGCTGGTTTGAGTGGTGCCGGAATCAGCAATTGCGAGTTGTCATCGAGATACTTTGCGGCATAATCGTAGAACTCATTGCCAGGAACAATCTCGCCAGGAATGGATGAGATGGGATCTTCATTGCCGAGTACGGAGCATTCGATCTCTCTCGCGTCCATGCCGCGCTCCACCAGAATTTTCAGATCGAAATCGCCAGCCAGCTGTAGCGCATCTACCAACTCGTCGCGATTGCTCGCTTTGCTCACACCCACCGACGAGCCCATGTTGGCGGGCTTCACGAATACCGGATAACGAAACTCCGCTTCAATTTCTTTGCAGAGCTCATCCAGACGAACCTGAATATCGCGCCGACTTGTCGCCACATAGGGAACCACCGGCAGCTTGGCTTGTTGGAACAAGCGCTTCATGACGACCTTGTCCATCCCCACCGCCGAGCCGAGCACTCCCGATCCGACGTAAGGAATCTCCGCCAGCTCCAGCAATCCCTGCACCGTGCCATCCTCGCCGTATGTGCCATGCAGAACCGGGAAGACCACGTCGAGGGCTCCGGGAAACGTGGTTGCGTTCTGGCTGGCAAGTGGAACCAGTAGCCCCATGCCATCCGGACAGGCCGATGGAATGACTTCCACGGCGCCAACGGGTATGGAATCAATCGCCCCATGTCCATTGGGTTCCGGCGGGAACGCGCCCACACACCAACGCCCTTGCTTGGTGATGGCGATGGGGACGACTTCGTATTTTTCCGGGTCCGCTGCGGCGATGATGTTCCGCGCCGACTGAATCGATATCTCGTGTTCAGCCGAGCGACCGCCGAAGAGGATGCCCAATCTTTTTTTATTGGCCATGCTGTTTTGAGTGCGTCAATGGTGGATAGGAACTAAGCGTTGCTAACTAACCCTTGCCACAGTCTCCCATTATCCACAAGTTGTTTTCCTTCGTCCAAACCCGACGGTGCCTGCCCTTCAATGCTGCCACGGTGATCGTTGCGCCCGCAGGCTTTCCAGTGCGTACCGGTCTATTGACAGTAGCTTATATGGTTCGTTAGTCTAGCCTTTGCTTCCCAGACTTGGCCGCAACGGCATGGCCCGCAGGATATCCCAGAACCCAGAGGCAGTCCACATGAACTTCCGTATCGGCGAGAAGGTCGTATACCCCACGCATGGCGTGGGAATTGTCGAGCAAATCCACAATATGCCTCCCGCCGCCGCTGCTGTAGCGCTCGTCGGCCACGCGCTGGAAACCGCCCCGCAAGCCTACTTGCTGCGCATCTACTCGAGCAGCTTGCGTGTGATGGTACCCTTCACCAATGCTGGCAGCGTTGGCCTGCGCCGTGTGGTCCGCCGCCAGGATGTGAACCAGGTACTTCGCTATCTCTCCGCCGGCGACTGTCAGCCCGCGCCGGACTGGAAGTGCCGCTTCAAGGAGAACACTGACAAGATGCGCAGCGGCTGCCTATTCCGCGTGGCCGAGGTCCTCAAGTGCTTGCTGCTGATCAACCGCGCGAAGGAGCTCTCCTTCCGCGAGCGCAAGATGCTGGAGCGCGCCCGCCACCTCCTCATCAGCGAGCTGGCCGTGGTCAGCGAGATCACCGAGGCCCTCGCTGAAGCTTCACTCAGCAAGGCGCTTGCCGAGGCGCAGCTGAAACTGCTGCCCAACTAACTCCGCCACCACCGATTGGCAACCCACCCAGTCGTCCAGGTCGTCGGCCCCAACCAAAGCACACACTTTCGCGGCTCCGTTACCCCATCCCTAAACGTGGTCTGGTTACTCAGGCTGGAAGCTGAATGGTGAAGCATGTGCCGGCGCCGGGGGCGGACTCCACCTCCACTGTGCCGCCGTGGTGGGTGATGATTTCCCGCGCGATGGCCAGGCCCAGGCCGAAGCCCGGCGTCGTGGAGCGCTCTGCCTGCGCCGTGCGGAAGAAGCGGTCGAACAAGCGCTGCTGATCCGGTTGCGCGATGCCGGGTCCATTGTCAGCGACGATGATCTCCACGCCATTCTTGTTATTGCGCCATTCCAGCAGCACCCAGCAGCCGCTCGGCGAGTACTTCACGGCGTTGGTCAGCAGATTCGAGACGGCGAACTCCAGTAACTCAGCGTCGGCCTCGAGAGTCAGTGCTTCGTTGCCTGCAGTCACTCGAAATTCCAGTCCCTTGCGTTCCGCCAGCGGGCGGATGCGCTCACTGATCGTCGTCAGCAGGGGCGTCAACTCGACCGGCGCGCGTCGCAATTCCAACTCGCCTGCGGAGAGCCGCTCGACGCTCAAGAAGCGTTCGACCAGGCGCGCCAGGCGCTGCGACTCCTCGTGCAACAGGCGCAGCATCTGTTCGCGGCGCTTGGGCTCCAGTGCGTAGCGCGCCAGCAACTCACTCGATGCCTGTATGGACGCCAGCGGCGTGCGCATCTCGTGCGTGGCCATCTCAAACTGCTGGCGCGCCATCCGCCGCTTGTTCTCGGAGTCGAGATAGCGCCGCCGCCCGATGAGCAACTCGTATGCCTCTCCCGCCATAATTGAAACGCCAAAACACAACAGCAAACTGAAGGCGGGCCAAATCTGCCCGGCCAAAAATAACACATAAGGAACGATCACTACTGCCGCGCCGATCGTCAGCAGCGCGACCCACTGCGCCGCGCCGTGCGTGCGCGCCAGAGCGAGCAGCGTGAGCGCGGCGATCAGCAACATGACCAGCGCCACGACCGCATCGCCGACGGGCGCGAGAAAGTTTTGCGAGAGCAGTGTGTGCAGAATGTTGGCGTGTATCTCGATGCCCGGCATTCCCGACGCGGAGAAGTACGGCGTGAACAGGCGGTCGCCGGTCCCCTGCGCGGTTACGCCCAGCAGGACGATCTTGCCGCCGAGCGCAGTCGCCGTCGCCGGATCATCCAACAACTTAGCGAAGCTCACGCGCGGAAACGTTCCGTCCGGGCCGGCGTAGTTGATCCACAGCGTGCGCTGCGTGGTGTCGTTGGATGCTGGCGCCGCGGGGATGACGCGCGTGGCGCCCATGCCGGATAGCTCCAACGCCTTCGTTGTCTCCGTGAGTCGCGCCTGTCCCTCGCTAGTATCACCGGATGGGGTGACGGCAATGAGTGCCTCAAGAGCAAAAGCCCAGAAGCGCTCGCGGCCGGAATACTTGGAGAGCAGCACTTGACGGCTCACGCCATCGCCATCCGGATCTGCATGTACGTGGCCCGTCTTTCGTCCGCGAGGCGCAAAGCGCGGGAGCGGACGCAGCCATCCCGAGCCGGTGCCCGCTTCCAAAGCGCTGGAGAGGACAATCGGAACTCGCGCATCGTTCAAAGCAGCTTCCAGCGCGGTATCGTCCTCCTCCGGTCCCTTATCGACCAGCAGAATATCGAGGGCGATCAATTTTGGCGCGGCGACGGCGATGCGGCGAATACCCTCGGCCAGCAGCGCGCGATTCAGCGGCAACGCCCCGTGCCGGGCCAGCGTGGCATCGTCAATGGA
>CAMBEY010000200.1 GCA_945865705.1 Candidatus Sulfopaludibacter sp. SbA3 | reverse complement strand
GCGATAGCCGCGATCAGGCTGGCGCGCCAATTGCCCATGAATACAAATACCACCAGGCTGGCCAGAAATCCGCCCAGCACGAGATGCTCATAGATGGCGTCCACGGATCCCTTGATGAAGACTGACTGGTCGCGGATAATGTCCAGTTTCAGGCCCGGCGGGAGCTGTGCGCGAATCTGATCAATGCGGCCCTTGAGTGTGTCGATCAACTCGACGGTGTTCACGCCGGACTGCTTGCGAACTTGCAGTATGACGCCGGGCTGGCCGTCGAGACGAGCCAGATTGCGCGGCTCCTCATAGGAGTCCGTGACCGTGGCGAAATCGCGCACGCGAATGGCCACGCCGTTGCGGTGCGCTGCGACCACATCGCCAAACTGCTCCGCCGCCGTCAGGCGTCCCAGCGTGCGCACGATCAATTCGCGCTCGCCCTGCGCCAGCCGCCCGCCAGGCGACTCCTGATTCTGCCGCCGCAAACTGCCCGCTACTTGATTAATACTCAGGCCAAGCGAGTTCAGGCGGTCGGCGTCCACCTCAATCTGGATGGCGCGCTCGCGCCCGCCGATCAACTGCACTTGGCCAACACCGGCCAGGCCCTCAAGTTCCTGCTTGATGCGCTTGTCCGCAATCTCGGTCATCTCGCGTAGCGGCTTGTCGCCGGAGAGCGCGATGGCCAGCACGGGCGAGGCGTCTGGATCGACCTTCTCGATCAGCGGTGGATCGACGCCCTCCGGCAACAGCTTCATGACGTTCGATACTTTGTCGCGCACATCCTCCGAGACATCCTCAATGGCGCGATCGAGGACAAAGCTGACCACCACGATAGAGACGCCTTCGCGGCTCACCGAGCGCAGCTCGTCGATACCTTGAATCGTATTGACGGCCTCTTCCAGGGGCTTTGAGATCTCGGTCTCAATCTCCTCCGCGCTGGCACCGGGAAAGGTTGTGGTGATAACCAGTGTGGGAAATTCCACGCGAGGGAAAAGATCGACGCCGAGCTTGCTGAAGGAAAACAGGCCGAGCACCACCAGCGCCATGATCATCATGGTGGTGAACACGGGCCGCCGAACAGAAAGGGCTGCAAGACTCATGGGCGGCTCCCCGGTAAAGCAGAGGAAGCAGAGGAGGCAGAGGATGGTGTTGCTGTTACCTTCACGCCTTCACGCAGGCGTGCCATCTGCGAGACGGCAATCTGCTCACCAGGATTGAGTCCCTTGATGATTTCGATTTTGTCGCCGTAGCGGTCGCCCAACTCGACCACTTTCTCTTTGATCGCGCCACTCTCCACCACATAGACTTTCTGCACGCCGTAGAAGGACAACACGGCGGTGGCGGGCACGCGCATGATGGAGTCCACTTGGTCGGTGTCAAGAATGGCGCGGGCGAACAGGCCGGGGCGCAGGCGTCGCGCGCCGTTTTCCACGCGGGCCTCCACAGAGAAGGTGCGCGACTGCGGATTCACCGCGCCGGCTAGTCTCGTGATCTTTCCTGAAAATGTCTCGCCACTGTAAGCCTCCACGGAAACGCGGACGTCCGCTCCGGCTTTCACATGAGGGAAGAATCGCTCCGGAACATCTGCGCGCAGCTTCAGCGGATTGGTGCTGGCGATGGCCACCAGCGGCGTCTCCTCGCGGACAAATTGTCCCACTTCCACCAGCCGCTCACGGATGGTGCCGGCGAAGGGCGCCTTCACGCGAGTGTTGGCCAAGTCCTGCTCGGCTAGCCCTAGTTGCGCGCGGAGATTATCCACCCGAGCCACCAGGTTGCGCGACTGCTCGAGCGCGGCGGAGAAGTTGGCTTGGCTGGTGCGCTGGCGCGCCTCGGCGCTGTCGAAGGCGGCCTGCGAGAGCACGCCGTCGGTCTTGAGCGATTGGGCACGATCAAAATTTGCCTTGGCGTCGGCGGCCTCCGCGGCGGCGCGACGCACGCTGGATGTCTCGGTCAACTCGGGAATCTTCTCTGAGGGATTTTGAATACCCAATTGCGCGAGAACTTCCTGTAGCGCGGCGCGCTGGCGGGCGACGGCCAACTCATACTCCGTGGAGTCCATCTCGATCAATATTTGGCCTTGTGCGACACTGTCGCCCAGGTCGGCGCGGACGACTTTCACCAGTCCGGAGACTTCGCTTGACACCACCACTTCCTGATCTCCAGCCAGCGTGCCCACGATCTCCACTTCGCGGCGCACCGGCTCAGTGGAGACCACCAGCGACTCGACAGCCAGCGGCGCATCCGGCGTGGCGGACGCCTGTTCCGCAGGTTTGGAGCATCCAGAGGCCAACAGCAGGATAACCAGTGCGGCGCGCCAAGGTACGGGCGCTCCATTGAAGGACCGGCGATAGGGCAACTGATAATGGCAAATCATATTGGAGGAATTCTTTCTGGAGGCGAACTTTTTCCAAAGCACACGTTACTGAACTCAGAAATCAAGCCTCGAAGCATTGTCATTCCGAGCGCAGCGAGGAATCTGCTTTTCGCGCGCGACTAAAAAAGCAGATTCCTCGCTGCGCTCGGAATGACAACTTAAACAGAGTTCAGGCAGTTTTGGGACGCGCTTGACTAACTGTTCAGCGCGGCCAGACCAGCCTCGGCTACCTGCATGTCTTCCTTCCAGTGGCCGCCGGAGACGCCGATGCCGCCGACCAATTGCTTCTCAATTTTGATCGGATAACCACCGCCGAAGATCACCAGACGCGGCGTGTGGGTGATGCCGTGCAGGAGCGGCGGGTCGTCCTTGACGAAGTCGAACCACTGATGCGTGGCCACGCCGAAACTGATCGAGGTCCAAGCCTTGTTCTGCGAAATCTCGATGGACAGGACCGGCGCTCCGTCCATGCGCGTGTAGGCTTTCAGGTTGCCGCCTTCATCGCAGATGGCGATGCACATGGGCCGCTTCATCTCAGTCGCTTTGGCCTCGGCCGCGGCCAGCATCTTTTTGGCCGCCTCGGCAGAGATCGTCTGTTTGGTAATGGTATTGGACATTACACTTTCCTCCATTGCGTGTTGGGCGCATTATGTTGCGCGGGCAACCACTAATGATATCTCTGATTGGCGTAAATAGTAAGAGCGCGCGGCACTGTCACTTCACCAGAAAGTAGAAGGCGATGCCGAAGCCGAGGATCGAGACAATCGCGCGCACCAGCTTGGGGCCGACGCGACGCGCCATGCGCGGGCCGAGAATGCCGCCGAGCGCGGTGCCGGCGAAGATGGTTCCGCACTCGACCCAATAAATATCAGTAAGCAGGACGAAGATGATGCAGGCTACGCCGTTGATCAGCAAGCCTTGCAGAACTTTGATCGAGTTCATGACGTGGATGTTCTTTAGCCCCATCAGTCCGAGGGCGGCCAGCATGAGGATGCCGATGCCCGCGCCGAAGTAGCCGCCGTAGATGGCCACCAGAAATTGAAAGAACATGGCCAGCGCCAGGCCATAGCGCGACTTCTCGATGGCGTGAGCCTCCAGCTCAAAGAACTTCACCAACTGGCCTTGAAAAGTAAAAATCAATGCCGCAAAGAGCAGCAGATAGGGAATCATTTCGTCAAATACGGTTTCGCCCGTCCACAGCAGCAGGAGCGATCCCAGCGCGCCGCCGGCCAGACTCGGCCCGGCGTAGCGCACGATCCAGCGGCGCTGCGTGGCCAGCTCCGTGCGATAACTCCAGATGGAAGTGGTGATGCCACCCATCACCGCCCAGGTATTAGTGGCGTTGGCGGAGATGGATGGCAATCCAGCCCACAGCAACGCCGGAAAAGTAATCAGGGTGCCGCCGCCGGCGATGGAGTTCATCACGCCCGCAGCAAGTCCAGCGAAGAATAGGATGGGGGTTTTCCACTCAGCGGGCATTAAAAAGTTCCTAGCGAGATCGACTATTGGATTACAACTATCGGAGATCGCACTCTCTGAAGATAACATGGCCGCATGCCCCACCCTGCCGGAGTGATGACCGTGGGAGAGGTCGCAGTCATCCTTCGCTTGGAAAAGGATTACAGCCGGGAGAGGGGACAATCATTCCAGAACTACCCGCCTGCAATAGGATCCGTGCTGAGCGGGGCGGGCTCGACGTGAATCAGCACGTCGGCCACGGCGGGCACCCGTTCGCGGATGCGGCTGCGGACCTGTCCGGCGATTTCGTGCGAATCATAGACGCTCAGGTGAGGGGCCACCTCCAGGTGCAGGTCCACGTGATAGCGCAGGCCGGTCTTGCGGGCGAAGCACTTCTCCACCCCGAGCGCGCCGGGCACGCTGAGCGCCGCCTCGCGGATGGCGCGCAACACCGGCTCGGCGGGCATGGTATCCATCAACTCGAGCGCGGGGTTCCACATGACACGGAACCCAGTGAAGATAACGAGGAGGCCCACTGCGGCGCCGCCAAAGTGATCGGCGGCCAGAAAGCGCTCCGGGTCAGAGAGCGTCAAGCCCAGCGCGGTAAGCGCAGCCAGGGCAGCGAGGATATCCACCGCGTCGTTCCAGGCATCGGCGATCAGTCCTGCGCTGCCGATCTGCCGACCGAAGTGGAACTTGGTGTAAGTCAGCAGTCCTTTTACGACGATGGTGATCAGCAAGGCCCAGATGCCCAGAATGGTTGGCGGATCGTGATGGATGCCAACCCGGTCGAGCGAACGCAGGCAGATGGCCACGCCGGCTCCGGTCAGGATCATGCCGACGAGCAGGCCAGCCAAAATCTCCGAGCGACCGTGGCCGTAAGGATGATTAGCGTCGGCGGGGCGCGCGGCGTAGATCATGCCCAGCATCACCGCGGCGGAGGCGATCACGTCTCCGGCGAACTCGAAACCAGCAGCGGTGACGGAGGTAGAACCAATTAAGATGCCGGTCGCGATATTCAGCACCGCAAGCAGACCGCTGCCCACCATGCCAGCCAGCGCGACACGCCGCCCCAGCCGGTGCGCGCCAGCATCAGAAAGCTCAATTTCCAGAACGCTATTCATAGTCGAGTAAATCCCCGGAGTTCTCCCAACAAGGACAGAACGAGAAGGCCGCGTCGGCCATTATAGCGGAGAGTGCCTCCGTGTGCCTGAAACCATTCTGCCGAACCCTTTGCCGAGCCCATTGAAATAACCATTGCTTATGGGACAACTCCGTCCTCCAATTCACTTTCAAGCCTCCGAAATCAGTATGATATAATCCGGTCTATTCAAGCGCCCCCCGCCCGGGCAGCAGCCGGGAGCAAGCGACCGAGAGGAGCAATCATGAATTTCTTGACGACATATTTCGGCAGGTTCTTCGAAATGCTCCGGCGCATCGCTGCAAGTCCGTCTCTCGGAGTACCCCTGTTAGTTCTGATGATGTTAGGTCTGATGTTGTGCAGCGCTGCGCCGAAGCTGTTGCTCGCGCAGGATGCGGCCACCGTTGCAGGCTCCAACGCTCCCGCCGCAACTGAAGCGCTGCCACTTATCCGCGACGAGGAAGTGGTGTTAGCCGTGGGAAACATTTCGATTACCGCCGCGGAATTCAAGAAAATATTAGGATCACTGCCGCCGCAGTTCGCCGGGCTCTACGGCCAGATGGGCCCAAAGGCATTTGCCGAGCAGTACGCCAGCCTTCTGGGTCTCTCGCAGGAAGCGGAGAAGCGCGAGTTCGACAAGACCGA
>CAMBEY010000199.1 GCA_945865705.1 Candidatus Sulfopaludibacter sp. SbA3 | reverse complement strand
GTTATGGAGCGTCCACGATGCACGTAAACCTGAACTCTAAACGCGGGACTTAGCTGCGCGCCCAATTATTGTGGACGCTCCATAACTGTCGCGGCTCGGATACACCACCCCGCAAATCCGGTAGAATGAAATAGGAGTAAGCAATCCGGTCTGGCGAGCTATCCGCTTCGGAATTTCCGCGGCGGAGGGCTGGCGAGGCCCACTCGTGTTTGCGCGTGATCGAGACCCATGCGAAAGAGTCCGCTCATTAATCTGTTTCAAGACGTCGCTCGCGGCGCGGAATTCCAGCGCCTGCTCGCGGCGCTGGATGTCTCCGCGCCGGGATTCCAGCCGGTCGATGTGGACACGCCGCTCTACGCCACCGGGCTGGTGGAACCTGCGCGCGCGCTGCTGGCCGTGCTGATGCAGCAGCAGATGGGCCTGCCACTGCTTTACGTCACGCAATCGAACCGCGAAGCCGAGCAGGCCTTTGACACGCTGACGGCGTGGACGAAGCTGCTGTCCGCGCCCTCGCCGGTGCTGATCCCCACGCATGACATCCGCCCCTATCAAGGCCTCTCGCCGCACGCCGACATCAGTGAGAAGCGCGCGCAGGGCCTGGGCAAGCTGGCGCGCGGCGAAGCGTCCATCGTGGTGCTGCCCATTGCCGCGCTCGCGAGCCGCGTCGAGCCGCCGAAGTTTTATCAGCGCCTCTCTCGCACCATCCATCGTCGCGAACAAGTTGATCTGGAAGAGCTGTTCGCGCATCTCGACTCGGCGGGGTACACGCGCCACGATCCGGTCGAGATGCCGGGGCAGTTTTCGCAGCGCGGCGGCATCCTTGATGTCTTTCCCGCCGAGGCGCGCCGCCCCGTGCGCATGGAGTTGAACGGCGACGAAGTGGAGTCGCTGCGCGAGTTCGATGTGGACACGCAGCGCTCCGTCGGCGGGCGCGACCATGTGGACCTGCCGCCACTCACCGAATTTCCGGTGCTCAAAGACCTGCTCGACAAGCTGGCCACGGCGCTTGGACCCTCGGCCTTCGACTACGAAACCTACGTTACGGGCGAGCCGTTCCCTGGCTGGGAATTTCTGCTCCCGCTGGTGCAACCTCTGCATCACACTGTCGGCGACCTTTGCCCCGAGGCCGTTTACTTTCTCGATGAGCCCGCCGAGTTGCAGCGCGAGATGGAGCGTCTGTGGCTGATGCTGGAATCCGAGTACGCCACCGCGCGCGAGGAAGCGAGCGAAACGAATCGCCCCGTCGCCGCGCCGGGAAGTTTCTACATCACCTGGGACGATCTGCGCGGCAAGTTGAAAGATCAGCCCGCATTGCGATTGGTGGGACTCGACCCCGCACCGCCCGCCACCGTGTTCGCGTTCGCTTCGCAGACCGCCACCAGCTTCCACGGTAATCTGCCCATCTTCTTCACGGAGCTGCGCAGACTGTTGGAGAACCAGTTCCGCATCGTGATCCTCACCGGCAGCACGGGCGAGTCCGACCGGCTCGCCGAATTATTCAGCGAGGAGAAAATCTCCTTCCATCTGCTGGACCGTGCCGCCAACGAAGTTTTCAGCGACGCCGATCTTGCGCTGCCGGCCTGCTGGCTGGGCACCGGAATCGCCACGCACGGCTTCACGCTGCCCGGAGAGCGGCTGGCGGTGCTGGGGCATCAGGATATTTTCGACACTTCGCCCGCCGTTGCGCCGCCCGCGCCGTCGCGTGCGCACATCTCCACGTTTCTCTCCGACCTGCGCGACCTCGATCCCGGCGATTACGTCGTACACCTCGAACATGGCGTCGGCTGCTATCGAGGACTCAAGGAGATCATCACCGACGGCGTGATCACCGAGTTCATGGAGCTTGAGTATAAAGACGCTAACAAACTTTTCGTCCCGCTGACGCGCCTTGACCTGATCCAGAAATATCACGGCATGGGCGCGGGCATGGATAGCTCAACAGGAGAAGTCGCGAGACCACCACTCGACCGGCTGGGCGGCATCACCTGGGATCGAACGAAATCACGCATCAAAAAGTCCATGGAGGATATGGCCGGCGAGCTGCTCAAGCTCTACGCCGAGCGCGAGGCCGCCGAAGGCTTCGCCTATCCGCCGGATGGTCACTGGCAGCGCGAGTTTGAAGAATCGTTCAATTTCGACGAGACGCCCGATCAAGCCCGTGCGATCAAAGATGTTTCATCCGACATGACGCGCGAGCGGCCCATGGACCGCCTCGTGTGCGGCGACGTGGGTTACGGCAAGACGGAAGTGGCGATGCGCGCGGCGTTCCGCGCGGCGCACAATCACAAGCAGGTGGCGATCCTCACGCCCACCACGGTGCTGGCGTTCCAGCACTTTGAAACCTTCCGCCAGCGCTTCGCGGCCTTCCCCATTCGCGTGGAGCTGCTCAGCCGCTTCCGCACCGCCGCGCAGCAGAAGCCGGTGCTGCGCGATCTGGAAGCCGGCACGGTGGACATCGTCGTCGGAACGCACCGTCTGCTCTCGAAGGATGTCGTGTTCTACGATCTTGGGTTATTGGTGGTGGACGAAGAACAGCGCTTCGGCGTGCGCCACAAGGAGCGCATCAAGACCATGCGCAGTTCAGTGGACGTGCTGTCGCTCTCGGCCACGCCCATCCCGCGCACGCTGCACATGGCGCTGGCCGGTCTGCGCGACATGAGCGTCATCGAGACGCCGCCGCGCGACCGGCTGGCCATCCAGACGGTGGTCGCGCCGTTCTCCGACTCGCTCATCAAGAACGCCGTCATGCAGGAACTCGAGCGCGGCGGGCAAGTCTACGTGGTTCACAATCGTATCGAGTCGCTGCCCGCGCTGGCCTCGCGCATACAGGAGATGGTCCCCGAGGCGCGCATCGGCATGGCGCATGGACAGATGAACGAGCGGCATCTCGAAAAAGTCATGTTCGATTTTGTGCAGCACAAAACGAATGTGCTGGTCGCTACGACCATTGTCGAGAACGGCCTCGACATTCCTCTCGCCAACACCATCATCATCAATCGCTCGGACCGCATGGGCCTGTCCGAGCTGTATCAGTTGCGCGGGCGCGTGGGCCGCTCGAATCGTCGCGCGTATGCGTACCTGCTGGTGCCGTCCGAGAAGGAGTTGACGCCCATCGCGCGCAAGCGACTCACCGCGCTGCGCCAGTTCACTGACCTCGGCTCCGGCTTCCGCGTCGCAGCGCTGGACATGGAACTGCGCGGCGCGGGCAACCTGCTCGGCGGGCAGCAGCACGGCCACGTCAACGCCATTGGTCTGGAGATGTACACGCAGATGCTGGAGTCCGCCGTGCGCGATCTGCGCGGCGAGAAGGAGACGCCGAAGCTCACCACCACCATCAATCTGGGACTCGACATCCGCATCCCGCCCGCCTACATCCCCGAGGAGCACCAACGCCTGCGCATGTACAAAAAACTCAGTTCGCTGCGCACCGCCGAGGAGAAGCAGGCGATCGAGCAGGAACTCTCTGACCGCTACGGCACCGTGCCCGAGCCGGTGCAAAATCTGCTGGCCTACGCCACGCTAAAGCTGCTGGCCGAGCCGCTGCGCATCTCCTCCATCGAGCGCAAGCGCGAAGTTTTGCAACTACAATTTCAGCAAGACTCCGCCGCCGACCCCACCCGCCTGATGGACTACCTGCGCCGCAACCCCTCCGCGCAGTTTACTCCCACCGGCATGTTGAGACTGCGCACCACCGCCCGCCCGCAAGACGCCGTGGTGCAACTGCAGACCGTCATGCAACAGTTGCAGTCGTGATACTTACTAAACTAAATCGGGTAGACGATGGTGGTAAGTGGGGCCGGCATTCCTGCCTGCCCTCTGAAGAACAGGTCTGGAGACCTATCCCTACTTTCCGGCACTCCGACGAAATTGCTCCAGGGCGGCGATGATGGCGTCGCCGTAGGCGGCGACTTTGCGTTCGCCGAAGCCGAAGACTTCCAGCAGTTCGGCGGGGGTGTGCGGCTGCAGGCGGCAGATTTCGTCGAGCGAGCGGTCCTGCATGATGATGAATGCCGGGATGCCTTTCTCCTGCGCCAGCTTACGCCGCCATGCGCGCAGGTACTCGCGCAACTCGTGGTCAGGCTCGGTGGCGGGTGCGGCTGGCTCGATGGCAGAGGCGAATGAGGGCGGCAGGGCTGCCGGAAGGCTCGCAGGAAATCTCGGCGGCACAGCCCCCGCGCCACCGCTCTTTTTCTTCTTCTTGCTGGTCGTCGCGCTCGTTCCGTAGACATCCACCAGCCACTCGGGGCTCTGGCCGCAGACGTCGCAGGCGCTGCACATGCTCCACTTGGGCGTCTCGCCGAAATGCATGCAGATGCGGCGATGGCGGCACTGTGGACGCTCGGCGAAATCTCGGACTTCGTGATAGCGCTGCCAGGCGCGCTCACGCTCGTCATCGTCCTGAACCTGATCGACAAAATGGGCGAGCAGGCCCGCGTCGCGCTTTTGCCAAAGCAGAATGCAGTCGGCGGGCTGGCCATCGCGCCCGGCGCGTCCCGCCTCCTGGTAATACTGCTCGATCGACTTCGGCAGCGACGTATGCACCACCGCGCGCACGCCGGGTTTGTTGATGCCGAGGCCAAAAGCCAGCGTGCCCACCAGCACGTGTACCTCGTCGGACATCCAGCGTTCCTGATTGTCGCGGCGCATGGCAGCGCCCATTTTGCCGTGATAGGAAGTGGCGGGAATACCTTGCTGATTCAGCCAGTCCGTGGTTCCCTCGACACGCGCGATGGTCGGCTCATAGACGATGATGCTCGCGCCGTCATGCCGATTGAGCACGCTGCGCAGCAGGCCGGGCTGCTCGCGCGACGTGCATTGGCGCACAAGGTAGCGCAGGTTGGGGCGATGAAAACTGGCGATGTACTTGTCCGGAGCGCGCAGTTGCAGTTGCTCGATGATGTCATGCCGCACGCGGCGCGTGGCGCTGGCGGTGAAGGCGGCGATCGAGCAGTCCGGGAAGTTGGCGCGCAGGCTACTGAGTTGGCGGTAATCAGGCCGAAACTCATGGCCCCATTCCGAGATGCAGTGCGCTTCGTCGATGGCGAACATGGACACCGGCACGCGCCGCAGCCAGGCCGTGGTGTCCTCACGCGCCAGCCGCTCGGGCGAAAGGTACAGCAGTCGATACGCACCGCGCGTCGCGTTACGCATCACCTCACTGCGCTCGGCTTCGCTGAGCGTGCTGTTGATCGCCGCGGCGGAGATGCCCATCAAGTCAAGCTGCGCGACCTGATCCTGCATCAGCGCGATCAGCGGCGAGATGACCACCACGGTCTGCTCAGGCCGCAGAGCCGCGGGCAACTGGTAGCACAGCGACTTGCCGCCACCCGTGGGCATCACCACACACGCGTCGCGCCCACCGAGCAGGCTTCCCACGATGCGCTCTTGCAACGGCAGGAACGAAGAATATCCCCAATGCCGCCGCAGGACTTCGAGAAGTGGGTCTGGCAGCAACTCGTTGTTATCCGTGTTCGCGCCCATTCAAGGAGTATAGAAAATGGGGAGAAGCGCGTCTATGTGCCGTCTAGCGATTCGCAGTCCGTGCCTTGTTCGGTGCCTTGCTCCGTGCCTTGTTCGGCACAATGGCGCCCCTTTCGCAGCTTGCCGCCGAGTTGAATTGACGCTGCTT
>CAMBEY010000198.1 GCA_945865705.1 Candidatus Sulfopaludibacter sp. SbA3 | reverse complement strand
TACCGCGACTGCTTTGGCCAGCATCAGACGGCTTCGGCGGACGCGCTGATTGGCACGCTTCAAGCGCTGGGCGTAGCAGCGCTGGGCGCAGCGCTATCCGGCGTTGCTGGAACCCGTGAGGCGATCCGAGCACGTCGTGCTGAGATTGTCCGCGAACCGATTGCGCCCGTGCAAATCGCCTGGGATGGCCGGCTGTCGCGCATCGCGTTGCAGCTTCCAGCACAACGGATCTCCGACAAAACTCACGGGGTAATCCGCTTGGCACTGCATCTGGAGAGCGGCGAGACGCTGCAACGGGATTTGCCACCGTCCGCGCTCACGCCTTCGTCCGCCACCCATGCGGCTGCATGGACCCTGCATTTGAATCCCAGCCTGCGATTACCCATCGGCTACCACCGCTTGAAGCTGGATATAACGCGTTCAGGGCATAAGAGCGATGCACTCGAAACGCTGGTGATCGCCGCGCCCGTGCGATGCTATTCCCCGCCCGGTACGCCACAACACCAGTGGGGAGCCTTTCTCCCTTTATACGCACTGCGTTCACGCGGAGATTGGGGCACGGGCAACTTCTCTTCCCTGGGGAAGCTGCACAGATGGGTGCGCGAGATGGGCGGCGCGCTGACCGGCACCTTGCCGTTGCTCGCCAGTTTTCTAGATGAACCCTGCGAGCCCAGCCCCTATAAGCCCATCAGCCGCCTGTTCTGGAACGAGCTGTATGTGGACCCGACTAGCGAGCCGGAATTCTGCGAATCCTCCGCAACGCACCGGGGTGCGGCGCGGCAGATCGTTGAATCCACGGCATGGCAGCAACAGATTCGCGAGATTCGCTCCGCCCCGTTGGTGGATTACAGCCGGGCTATGGCCCTGAAGCGCACCGTGCTGGAGGCTATGGCAGAGCAAGTCGGCGCACATCGAAATTCCATTGACTCCACGCGCGCTAGAGCCTTCCGCGACTACGTATCAGCCCATCCGGAATTGCAGGACTACGCGCGCTTCCGCGCATTGCAGGAGCAGCGGAGTGAGCCGTGGACCGAATGGCCGACGCGTCCGCGCAATGGATGTATCGCGGCGGGCGATGCCGCGGCGGCGCGCGTTGGCTATCACCAATATGTCCAGTGGCTGGCCGAAGGGCAGCTAGGGAAAATAGCGCAATCCTCTGCCGCGCGCAAGGGTTCCAACGTGGCGCTCGAACGAGACGGTCTATATCTGGACTTTCCATTGGGCGTTCATCCGGAGGGATACGACGTCTGGCGGCACCAGAGTTTGTTCGCGCATCGCGCATCGGCGGGCGCACCGCCCGACGGCCTCTTCCCGAATGGGCAAAAGTGGGAGTTCCCTCCGCTCGACCCGCAGGCCAACCGGCGCGACGGGTATCGCTATCTGCGCGACTGCCTGCAACATCATATGCGCCACGCCAGCCTGTTGCGCATCGATCACGTAATGGGACTGCACCGGCTCTATTGGATTCCCGAGGGGATCGACACGCAAGAGGGCGTTTACGTGGGATATCCGCACCAGGAGATGTACGCGGTGTTAAGCATCGAGTCGCATCGCGCCCGCACCGTGATCGCCGGCGAAAACCTCGGCACCGTTCCCGCAGCGGTGAACCGAGCGATGAAACGGCATCAGACGCATGGGCTTTACGTCTTCCAGTTTGCCGTTTCGCCGGACGCGCGCACGCCAATCGGCACTCCGTCGCAAACAGACGTGGCCAGCCTGAACACGCATGATACGCCGCCCTTCGCGGGCTACATTGCGGGCCGCGACGTGGATGATTTTGAACGCCTCGGCGTTTTTTCGCGGGAGCGCGCGGCAGCGGAGAAGTTGGGACGGCGCAAAACCGTGGCCGCGCTGGCGCGCCACTTCGCCCTTCGCGCCAAGGCCGGATCGGAGGCCGGCAAACTATTACCGCGCTGCCTGGAATATCTGGCCAGCAGTCCGGCGGAGACGGTGCTCATCAATCTGGAAGACCTGTGGCTGGAGGACGCGCCACAGAACATTCCCGGAACCGGCGCGGGCACCAGTTCTCCCGATGTGCCCAATTGGCGGCGCAAGGCGCGTAAGTCCCTGGAGCAGATTCGCGCCTCGCGGGAAATTCGGCAATTACTTCAGATGATCTCCAAGCGGCGCAACGCACAGCGGCGGAGCCACGTCTAACTACCAGCATCAGAAATGGAAATTACGGTGGGGCTTGAGTATACTCTTGCGGTGCGCCCTAGCTCGCCCGGCGCAGGCAAGAGGCGAGTGAGGCAAAGGTTTATATCGGCAAAAGGAAGGGACTATGACCAACAACATGCCAAAATTACTGACCGTCATTTTCGGACTGGCTATTTCCATCGCGGGGATATTTCAGCCCGCCGAGGCGCAGAGCATTCCCGCGGAGTTGATCAGCTATCCGCAGACTATTTTCACCAATGGCAAAATCCTTACCGCTGACGAGCAGTTTACAACGGCGCAGGCCGTGGCCATCCGCGATGGCAAGTTTCTCGCGGTGGGCACTAACGCGCAAGCGCTTGCGCTGCGCGGCCCGGAGACCCGCTTGATCGACCTGGGCGGCAAGACGGTGATCCCCGGCATGATCATGACAGATGCCGACAACGACTTGGTCGCTGGCAATCTTTACAAAGACACGCTCATCAATCGCCAACTCGGCGACGGCGTCAAGTCGCTCGACCGCGCCGGCGTGCTCAAGGAAATCGCGGCGGTAGTCGCGAAGCGCCCTGCGGGCGAAGACATTTTCCTGCGCGGACAGGAAGAGAGCATGGACTCGCTGCGGCTGACGGCGAAGGATCTGGATACGGTCAGCCCGAAGAACGGGCTGGTGCTGAGCATCACCTCCTCCGACATGATCGTAAATTCGTCCATGCTGGCCCGCGTGATTGAACGCATGCCCTTGGGCGCGCAGCATCCCGGCTTCATAAAAGACGCAAGCGGCAAGCCCAACGGGCAGCTCTATGGTCAGACCACCGGCGTGGTGGGATGGGATATCCGGCCCTGGCCGGTAATCGACGAGAAGGCCATCGCGGAACAGAAAGCCATGTTCACCGATCTGCACAAGCGCGGCATTACTTCGATGGTGGCGCACACGCAGGGCTACGCGCTCTCGGTGGTGAATGTGATCTACCACCGCAACGAACTGGACATGCGCCTCTACGCCTCACACGACTTCCTGCGCCAGAACCCCTTCGCGGAGGCCTATCTGCGGCGGCTGGGCAACCTCGTGGACTTCGGGCTGGGCGACATGGTGAAGATCGTCGGCGCGGGTCTGGCGTCCGCCGACGGCAATGGCGACATCGGCAGCGCTCTGACGCTCGACCCGAAAGTTCGCTCCGGCGGATATGGCTTCAAACCGCACGGCGAGAACAAGTGGATCGGCTTCGGCGAGAACACCGGCAGTTGGGACGATGCCGCCGTGAAGAGCAATCTGACCGAGTGGGAGAACGTTCAAGTGGCCGTCCGCTATGGATGGAACACCACAGGCATCCACAACGTGGGCGATGGCGCGACGCAGGTGTGGCTGGAGGCCATTGACGCGGCGGTGAATGATCCCGGCGTGGTCATGCCGCAGCGCTTCCGTCCGTTTGGGCTGGACCACAACATGTTTTGGAATGACAAGAACACCGCGCTAATGCTGAAGAACGATGTGCGCCGCGGCTTGGGGAAGATGTGGCAGTACCCCGAGAAGGCCGTCGAGTTGTACGGCGACCGGATTCACGATGTCCAGCCCGTGCCGCAACTGATCTCGCGCGGATATAAAGTTCACATGGAGGACGCCAGCTTCGAGAAGATGCAGAACTACATTTCGCGGCGCGATAAGGCCGGACGTATCTGGGGACCGGATCAGGCCATTGACCGGCCCACCGCGCTGAAGATGGTAACCATCTGGGCGGCGCGCTACATCGGCGAAGAAAAAATTATCGGCTCCATCGAGAAGGGCAAGAAGGCTGACATGGCCATACTCGGCGCGGACTACATGACCATCCCGGAGAATCAGATCGGCAAGATTCCAGTGGTCGGAGCCGTGGTGGATGGCCGCGTCGTTTACGGCACTTTGTAGATGGGGAGTGGGGTGTTGGCAGTGGGGAGTAGGGTTGGAATGCGGAAGATGATTGCACGGCCTGGCCGCTTACGGCCCGTTCGCTTGATGTTGGCCAGCTTCACCGCCTTCATGCTTGTATGCGGGGCGGCGCGGGGGCAGGATGCGTATTCACCCGATGACGCCCCGCCGCCGCGCGAGACGGATTACACCCTCAGCATCAGTAAGGTGTTCGTCCAGCCCGGCAATGAAGTCAGCGTCATGGTGTTATTCGCGCAGAAGTCCGGCACCGCGCCGGTGAAAAAGCTGCGCGCGCGTTTCCCGTTTCCCGGCAAGGTGTTGTCTTATCTGCGCATGGAAGACGCCTATCTCTCGCGGCGCGTGAAGCTCCAGATGAAGGCCGCTGGGGGCCAGGCGGCAGGCGACGAACAAATGCTGGAGATAAATTTCGAGATGCCCGCCGGAGGCGACGCGGCGTTTCCCAGCGGACAGATCGCCACGCTGTTTTTCAAAGTCGCCGATCCGGCGCCCGATCAGGTGATTCGCATTAACCCGGAAGCGTGGATCGACGATCAGCCGATATTGCCCGACAGCCCGCAGGCGCAGGTGGAGTATGGCCTGGTGAAGATCACGCAGGAGCCGGTGGTCGTCGGCTGCTTCTTCTTCACGCACTAGAAGAGGATAGCCGATGGATTTGTTAGACCGCTTGCTGAGGCATGATGCTTGGACTACGCGCCAGTTACTGTTTCGGTGCGAGTCACTGACCGATGAACAACTCGATCGAGAGTTCGACATCGGGCACAAGACCGTGCGGGCTACATTGGACCACATCATCTTCAATGTTGAGGTGTGGTCGAGTCTCATGGCGGGTCACTTCACGCGTGCGGATATAGAGAAGCTGTCCCCGGGCCAGTCTGTTTCCAATTTGATCGAGCGGCTGGACCGCGCCGCGGCAGACTTGGCCAAGGTATCCCGGGCAGTTGCCCAACGCGACGGTTGGGATGACCGATGGGTCGATACACTGGATAGCCCTCCTGCCGAGAAGTCGTATGGCGGGAGTATCGCCCATATCATTACGCACAGCATGCACCATCGAGCACAGTTGCTCTACATGCTCAGGCGACTTGGGCTCGAAGAGTTGCCGGAGGGCGATGTCCTTAGTTGGGAGCAGCAAGCCGGGCTATGAAGAGCACGGCAGAGATCCCATAAGTTGGAAAAAGTTTCTGTAGCCGCAATGGTCATTGGAGGATTCGCATGACAAGGAAGTTTTCGCAATTCATTTTCGTCGCCGTACTCATCGCCGCGTTCGCGGCGGATGCGGCTCGCGCGCAGAGCGTGCCGCCGGAACTGCTCTCCTATCCGCAGGCTATTTTCCATAATGGAAATATTTTTACAGTGAATGAGAGCTTCGCCAAGGCGCAGGCCGTCGCCGTGCGCGACGGAAAGTTCCTGGCGGTGGGCAGCGATGCAGACGTGCTGCGTCTGAAGGGGCCCGAGACGAGAGTGTTCGATCTAAAGGGGCGCACGGTGATTCCCGGCTTCGTCGCCACCGACGCCGACAATGACATGGTCGCGGGCAATCTCTACAAAGAGACGCTGATCGGCGGCAAGGTGCTGGGCACGATGCGGGACCTGAAGACCAAGAAGGAATTGCTCGACGCGGTGAAGC
>CAMBEY010000197.1 GCA_945865705.1 Candidatus Sulfopaludibacter sp. SbA3 | reverse complement strand
TCCCGATAAATCGGGACAGGCCGCTCGGAATGACATCCAAGAGAGATGATTTGTGAGTTGCTGAGGAGTGAGTATGAGCCTTACACCTTGTCCGCAAGAACAAGCAGTCGCCAGGGCGGCCCGCACGGGATCGTGGAATGAATCACTTTCGCTACACACCCGCCAGTGCGCCGCGTGCGGCGAAGTGTCCGTCGTGGCGGGCGCGCTGCGCGAGATGGCGCGTCCCGCGGAAACGTTTTCCCTGCTCGACACTGGCCTGCCCGATGCCAGCTTGCTGTGGTGGAAGCATGAATTGATGGAGCGCTACGCCCGGAGCGAGCGCGCGCATCGCCCGATCCGCATCATGGATGCGCTCGCCGGAGGCTTTGCCCTGCTGGCCCTGATGATCGTCGCCACCGTGGTGGGCCTCGTGCTGCCGGGCGCGATCGAAACCGCTGCCGTGCAAGGCACATCGCAACTGCTGGCCTCCGCACTATCAGGAAACTTCACTCTGGCCGGAGTCTCGCCTCTACTCTCCGCAGTCGCCATCGCGGCCATTTGCGGCGTTGGCCTGCTCTACCCCCTCTGGCGCGAACGATAGGAATGTTGCCGCCGCCCGTACCGCCGCTGATTGCAACAAAGTTGCCCGCAAGATGTCGGCTCCGGTAATGATGCCCGGAGGGCATCACCGTGAATAGCCGTAGGTTTCAACCTACGGATTCGACACCCCAATCCGAAACCAACCCCGAAGGGGTTGACCCGACGTGGGTAACGCCATGAACGTGAATTGTGGAATGGTCCGGCCCCGTCAGGGCCGTAATATGTGTTGGGATTCGTGACCGTAGGTTTCACCTACGGCTATTCACGGTCTTGCCCTTCGGGCAAGTGGATTTCCCCTATTCGCCATTCCCGCCATCACTTCCGCGCGGCAGGTTTGTTGGTCATCAAATATGGGTCCAATCCGATGTCGTGGAAATAGCCTGACGGCTTGATTTGCAGGAAGCGCGGGAGCGAGCCGGCGCGCGGTTTGTGGTTGTGCCACTCGTTGGCGCCGACCAGGAAGACGTCGCCTTCGGTCCAGTCGAGGCGGCGCTCAGGGCCGTCCTGATCCTGCAACGTCGCGAAGCCGTCGCCGCTGAGGATCAGGTAGAAGGTCTCCCAGACGTGGCGGTGCTCGGGCGAAGTCGCCTCAGGGCCGGTGAATTCGCGGACCTCCATCTCCAACAAATGATTGCTGGCCATGTCGCCCTCGGGCGTGATGGTGATGCCGTCCATGCCGTTGCCGCGAAATTCCATCTTGCGGTCGCGCAAATTCGGCAGCAGGTGTCCGACCTTCATGCGCACCGTCTCCGGGCCGCTGGGGCCGGGCGTGTAGCGCGGCTCGATGCCGACGGAATCCTTCCAGCGATCGTCGAATGTAGTGTCAACCGAAGTGAGAAACGCCGGGTTGTGGAACATGCGTTCCGTCAGCGGCGCGGTGGAGATGACGATATACCGCGCCGTCTCGGTGGCCGAGGCGTTCGCGTGCTGCCGCCAGGAGTTCATGCTGGGCGAGAGCAGGTCGCCGGCCTTCCAGTTGTAACGAATCTTGGCGCTATCCTTGTCGTCAAGTTTATTAGGCGACATCAGCGTATAACCTTGGCCGGAGACGATGTAGATCATCTCCTCGGCCAGCTCGCGGCGCGGCGCAAGTTGCTTGCCCGGTGCCAGCTCGATCAGCGTGACAGAAATCTGACGCAGCCTGTCTGCACTGAGCACGGCGACGCCCGCGCCGAGCTTGGCATCGAACTTCACGGGATGCGTCCGCGTGCGGATCAGCTCGGATTTTGCGGACGGCGTCTGCGCCTGTAGCGACGCTGCCGTTGCCAGTACTGCTCCAAGTAAAAATCTGCCAGCAAGATGGCGCGGGCGGGTGATGCGCGGTTGGCGGTTGGTCATGACACACTCTCCTGCGGGCCGGGATTTTCACGGCCACGGGAGTGCAGTTTAGCGCGCTTTATTGCAGAGAGCAAATGGGACAGAGGGTAAATGGGCGAGATCAAATGGGTGCCGTGGATAAAAGCGAAAGCAGGTCCTTCGCTCTCGCGGTACGCCGGGGCCGTTCGCGCAGGAAGACAGCGCAATAAATAGAATCTAATTGATAGCAACCGTTAACGCGCGACGCACAACACCGGCGATCCGGTGCGAACGAGCGGCGAACTCATCTCCCGCGTGGAGCCTGGCCCGATGGCCGTAGCGGCGCGACCCATAGGGGTACCGGCGCTGGCGAGCATGGAGCGAGCGGCTTGCAGCACCGCCGCCTGATCCGTCGGCTGCATCTCCTCAAACACATTCAGGATACGGCGGCTGATGCCGTCCCAGCGGCGGTCGCCGTCCATCTGCGCCGGGAAGCTTGGCAGCATATCGGAGACATTGAGGCCGAGGTCGGAGGCGAACTTGGCGATCATCAGCGGGCCGGGCAGCAGGCGGTCGTTCTCAATGCGCGACAGATAGGTGCGCGGGATAGCCAGACGCTCGGCCATTTCAATCTGCGTGAGACCCATTTTGATGCGGCAGGCGCGCAGACGGCTGCCCATTGCTACACGGCGATTGCGCTCAGCGCGGGCAACGGGCTGGCCGTCGTCCAGATCGCCGAAGGGATCGGTGGCGGCATCCATCTCGGCTACTGGCTCGGCTTCCGGTGCGGGGAGCAGCGAGGGTAGAGGCTTGGCGCAGCGACGGCACATATCCGAAGCAGTGCGGAACTGCACCAGCGAGCAATCGCCGCAGCGAACAACTTCGCGCGCTTCGCTGGAGCCGACTCCGCTCTGCACACCCACCGAGCCAGTCGCTGCCAGGTTGCTGCTTTCCATCTGTCCAATCATCGTTCCCATGCTGTCCTCCGTAACTCGATCCGTTCCACTTTCAACTGGGTGCCATCTTGTCTGCAGGCAGCCCCGTTTCCTTCTATCGGCGTATCCGCCCCAACTATTAACACTGTCTCTGCGTGCCTGGCCAAATCAAACATCCAAGAAACAGGGTGAACTACCGGAAAGAACCGATCAATAGGCTGAAAGTACTGATTTTTTCCACATGGTCCTATTCGTTCTGCCCCTATTTTCCTCATGTCTTGCTCAACGTACAGAAGCCGCGCTGGCGAATAGGGCATGAATATGGCACGATTAACGCGTAAAAGCGTGAGTTAGGGGGACCTTCCGACATGGGAAAAGTGCGTCTGAAATCCTGTCTTGTTATGAAAGTCATACTGGTGTTGATATCGGCAAATTGGGTGTCAACGATGCCGATTTCGTTGTGGGCGCAGCAGGCCGCACCGCGGGAGGGCAGCTTCATCCTAAGCGACTTCCGCTTTCAGTCCGGCGAGACGCTGCCCGAGCTGCGCGTGTTCTATCGCACACTCGGAACGCCCGCGCGCGACGCGCAGGGTCGCGTCACCAACGCCGTGCTGCTGTTGCACGGGACCAGCGGGAGCGGTGCGAGCTTTCTCATCCCCGCTTACATGAACGGCATGTTTGGTCCGGGACAGTTACTCGACGCGGCGAGCTATTACCTGATCATCCCCGACAACATCGGCACCGGCGGATCAAGCAAGCCGAGCGACGGGCTGCGCATGAAGTTTCCCAAATACGATTACGACGACATGGTCGCCACCCAGCACCGACTCCTCACAGAGCACCTGAAGGTGGATCATCTGCGCCTGCTGCTGGGCACCTCGCAGGGCTGCATGCACTCCTACCTGTGGTCCATCCAGCACGCTGCGTTCATGGACGCCACCTTCGCCATGGCCTGCCAGCCGGTGGAGATCGCGGGCCTGAACCGCATGCGCCGCAAGATGATGAACGACGTCATCATGAACGATCCGGCGTGGATGGGCGGAAATTATAAGGATCAGCCGAAGGCAGGGTTGTCGTCCGCGCTGCTGATGAGTGCGCTGGTGGGCGTCTCGCAGTTGAACTTCCAGCAGACCTACGCCACGCGCACGGCGATGGATAAGTACGTGGATGACTACATCAAGAGTGAGTTGCCCAAGCGCGACGCTAACGACGTGCTCTACCAATACGACTCCTCGCGCAACTACGATCCCCACTTACAACTGAGTAAGATCACCACGCAATTCCTGCATGTTAATTCAGCGGACGACATCATCAATCCGCCGGAGTTGGGCAGCGTGGAGCGGGAGATCAAGAAGGTGGCCAAGGGCCGCTTCGTGTTGATCCCCATCAGCGAAAAGCTGCGCGGGCATCAGTCGTACAACTATCCGGAGCTATGGAAGCAATACTTGGATGAGTTGCTGAAGATATCTGCGAAATAAAAACGTACTTTACATATCTTGAATAACTATTGTGTATAATCGCGGCAATGAATGACTTTGGGGAAATTACAACAATACTGGCAGCCTATGGAGCATTGCTCGCCACTGCGAGCTTAGGATGGCAAGTCTACACGTGGTGGCAAGCGCGCAAGCCACGAGTACACGTAGAAATTACAAATGCGCTCCCAGTTGCGCAGGATCCCAAATGGTGGATCATGATTACTGTAATCAATCGAGGAACTCAAACCGTACGAATTAGCTCTGTTGGATTTGACATACAAGATGATTCACGTAGCAAGTTGGTCCTCTATCCGACTCCGCCTGCCGCTACAATTCCGGGAGAGATTTCTGCTCAAGATTCGGGTTTCACTTATATTGCCGAAGATTCTCCAGAAATGTGGAGGCTAAATTTAACCGGGCCCCTAACCGCATGGGCAAATCTTACTACCGGCGAGTCTTTCAAGACCAAACCATTCACACCCCGTTCCGGCAAATGATGGCATACACCTCGCCGCTCATGGAGGCGAGGAAGTCGGCGTTGGTGGCGGTCTTGCCGAGCAGGTTTAGGCTACGGCCTGGGTATATTCGAGGACATCCACCAGCACGCCCGCGGACGCAGCCTGTTCGGCGGTACCTAGAAGCTTCCCGGTGACGGACTCATCCACGTAGGCTTCACCGCAGTTATTGCAAATTTCCGCAGGGACGTTCTTGAACAAGATGGTCGCCCCTTGCCGTTCGAGGGTAACGGTGGTTTCGCCCGCGCGAGTTTCTTCTTGCTTGCAGATCACGCACCTCATGACACCCTCCTCTTTTCAAACCCAGATTCCCCGCGGTGGGGATCGGGTTCGTAGGTCGTAATGACTATAATGTCGGCATCCGCCTCGTTATCCGCAACCACCACATGAATTGGACGATTCTCATCCCAGCCTAGCACGAGTCGGCTGGGATAGGGTTGGTCCTCTGGGTAACTCTGAATTGTCTTGCCTGCATCCACCACGGCTCGAACTACCAGCGCGGAAATTCCCCGTTCAAACATTGCTTGCAACGCATGTACTCGATAGACAAGCCGATGTTCTTTCATTCTGTTCACCAGCCGAAATAATTTCTAACTTCCTGAATGAGATATGAAGGGATCTACTGATTCTACCCAGCTTACTCTACCCGCCACTCATGGAGGCGAGGAAGTCGGCGTTGGTGGCAGTCTTGCCGAGCTTGCCGAGCAGCAGTTCCATCGCTTCGGTGGGCGACAATTGGTTCAGCACTTTGCGCAGCACCCACATGCGGTTCAGTTCGTCCTTGGACAGTAGCAGCTCTTCTTTGCGCGTGCCACTGCGGTTGATGTCGATGGCCGGGAAGACGCGCTTGTCGACCAGCTTGCGATCCAGAATGATTTCGCAGTTGCCCGTGCCTTTGAACTCTTC
>CAMBEY010000196.1 GCA_945865705.1 Candidatus Sulfopaludibacter sp. SbA3 | reverse complement strand
CGTCCTGACTGTCCCCGGTTTTCCAGGTGGAGTTGTTCTGAATAGACGGAGAAAAATCGCGCAGGTCAGGCTGTCCCCATTATTTCCGGGAGGCACCCTTGGCGACTAGGTATGAAGTGATTATCTATTGGAGTACGGAAGACGATTCCTTCATCGCCGAAGTTCCCGAACTTCCCGGATGCGCCTCCGACGGCAAGACGCGCGCGCAAGCGCTAAAGAACGTGGAAGCCATCATTCAGGAATGGATCGCGACGGCCAAAGAACTGGGCCGCCCCATGCCCAAACCCAAAGGCCGTCTCGTCTTCGCCTGATACCGTCCCACGTGGCCGCCGCGCGTGCCTACGGCCTCAAAGTGCAGCAATTGCCATCCCGGTAATTATTTGGATATTGCTTAGGAATACTCTCACGATTGGGGAACGTCCCGTCTGTCCCCGGTTTTCCAGGCGGAGTTGTTCTGAATAGACGGAGAAAAATCGCGCAGGTCAGGCTGTCCCCTTTTATTTTATTCCAGGTAAGCTAAAATTAGCTACATGTCATCTCTAACATATGGGGAAAAACGAACTTTGGAAAAGGTTCTTCAGATGTCTAGCGGATACGTCCTAACTTTCTCTGACCGCACGATACATGAATTTGTTTACGATGCAGTTGGAATGGACTTCGCAAATCCGCTCTACCAGAAAACCGGAACATCGAAAGCCAATCGCCTACGCGGCTTCTGGAAGGAAGAATCTGATAATATAGTGGGCAAGCTCCTAAATGCTATGCTCGACAACCACTACTCTTCTAGTAGTACAGAACCAGATTATCTTCAAGCCCGTAAGATAATACACCGACTTTTACAGAGCACTCCAGTCCAAGATCTTGATGCGATCAAGGCGAACGCGAATGACAGGAATTTCGAAGCCGTAGCCAAGTCTGCCCGGGAGTACATTGAAAAAGGCGACCCTCAGAATGGACTAGATCGTTTGCACACTTTCATGACGTGGTATCTGCGAACGCTTTGTGAAAAGCATTACATTAAGTTTGATCGCAATAAACCCCTTCACAGCATGGCTGGAGAATATGTCAAGAAATTGAAGAAGGAAGAGTTCATCAAGTCGCGCATGGCTGAGACTATTCTGAAAACGTCTATATCTTTGCTCGAACCCTTTAACGAGGTGCGAAATGAGCACAGCCTGGCTCATGCAAATTCATTACTAGGAAATGCCGAAGCGTATCTGGTTGCGAGCAACATTACCAGCCTTGTTCGTTTCCTGGAAGTAATTGAGAAGGCTTATGACGCTGTCGAAGCACAGCGCAACGAGCTGGACGATCCGGACATTCCTTTTTGAGAAATGCTAGAAACCGCATGAGGGGACAGAATAAGTGGACAGCCTGAACTGCGCGATTTATTTTTAAGGCGTGAGCCTGAATCAGCGGTATGCTGACACGGTATGCCGCGCCGGTCGATCCAGGGAAAACCAAATTGGTGCAGCAACGAGGAATAAATCGCGCAGATCAGGAGCCTGTTCCCGTTTAGTTAGAAGAAGGTTCTTGCTTCAATTGAACGGTGTTGTATAATCCGATCCTATGTTGGACGACAAAGATATTCAGAAATTGCTGGACGTGTTTGCGACGCGGGCTGAGGTTGCCACCAAGGATGACCTCCATGCCATGCGGAGTGAGCTTGATCAGAAGTTGGATGACCTATTGACTGCGATTGATGCCTACGCCGTGAAGGCCGATGCCTATATGCAGGAAACTGTCATGCTGGGAAACCAACTGAACCGGCATGAGCGCTGGATTGATGAACTGGCCACCAAAGCCGGACACAAGCCGAATTCCTAAATTGGCAAGTCGAAATTTCCACGAAGAACAATTTGAACGTCAGGAAGCCTGCTTGGAGCCACCGCGGATCAACGCGACGCACATCCATAGGCCGATGGCCAGCTTGAGTAGTTTGAGCGCGGAGTAGATTCCGTGGAGACGTCCGAAGGGCGCGCAGCGCGGTGTGGACCGCCGTGAGACTTTTCCCCCTTATTTCCAAAACCCCGCGCCAGCCAAAAATGTAATGACGCATCTGCTAAACCATTTCCGCAAGCAGACCATATCCGCATGAGTTCGTACCGCGCGAAAAGTTTCCAAAATTGACAGTATTTATTTGGATAATTTGGTCGCTGTGGTGAGGTTGGACAATTCCGCGAAGTTGTCGCCTCCGTGAAGTTGTCGCCGCGTCGCGCGGAGTTTTGCTCCCGGCGCGTAGCGCAGTGCTGCTCATATGTGGTCAGGTTGGTCAAAACCGTGAACGTTTGCACTTTGGTCAGAGTGGATTATTTGGTCAATTTGGCAGGCCGGAATAACTCGCGTTGGGGCAGGCGAGTCAGGGTTGTTTGCCGCCGCGAACGAGGACAACTGACATCCACAAACCAATCGTGAGTTTGAGCAGTTCGAGCGATGAGTAGATGCCGTGGAGACGTCCGAAGGGGGCGCGTGCGGCGTTGGCCGCCGTGGGCAGCACATAGTCCAGCTCGCGGCCCACGTCGACAATCTGGGGCGTCAGATACAAGACCATCAACGCCGAGATGGCGGTCATGATGCCGAGGCCGATCTGCAATTTTCTCCCACCCAGTTTCGTCGCCAGCGCCAGCAGCGCGAATCCCAGTCCCGTCCCGATCCATCCCCAGGCGGAGAAGTAGTAGCGGTTGAGTTCCGACGATAGATAGCGCAGCGTCATGCGCGCTTCGCCGTGCGGGAGCTTGTCCACGGCAGCGGCAAACGCAGTGTTTACAGGGGTGTCGAGCATGCGGTCGATCATGAAGAAATTTTCGGCGGCCACCCAGGCGACCACCGCGGTGCCCGCCAGCCACGCTCCCAGAAGTAGACTCGCCGTGATTCGCATATGCATCAGGTTAGTGGTTAATTACGTCCGCCGCAAATTATTTTTGCATTAGCCGCAAAATCGGTGTACGTTTGAGAGTTGTGTTTGGTTGCCGCTTCCGCACCTCTTGCGGTCCTTCGGACAGACTTAAGGCACAGCAAAATTCAAATCACTTCAGCGGCACATTTGCCTCAGGGAGAGTAGACCGATGACACTCATCAAGGATTCTTACAACGGGAATCCGATCCCCAAGAACTTTACGGCGATCGATCTCAAAGACGGCAAGTTCATTGTGCCGGATCGTCCAGTTCTCACCTATGTGGAGGGCGACGGGATCGGGCGCGATATCTGGAAGGCTTCGCAGCGCGTGTTTGACGCGGCGGTGAAGAAGTCATCGAACGGCAAGCGCGAAGTGGGCTGGTACGAAGTCTTCGCCGGAGAAAAGTCGAAGGCGAAATTTAACGAGTGGCTCGCGCCGGAGACAGTGGAGGCCATCAAGGCATTTCGCGTGGGCATCAAGGGACCGCTGACGACGCCGGTGGGCGGCGGCATCCGCAGCTTGAACGTTGGCCTGCGCCACCTGCTCAATCTCTATGCCTGTGTGCGCCCGGTAAAGTTTGTCGCAGGCGTACCCTCGCCCGTGAAGTATCCGGAGCGGATGAACATTGTGATCTTCCGTGAGAACACCGAGGATGTTTACTCGGGCATTGAGTGGCAATCGGGCACGCCGGATGCGGCCAGGGTGATCAACTTCCTGAACAACGAAATGGGCAAGAAGATTCGCCTCGACTCAGGCGTCGGCATCAAGCCAATGTCTCCGTTCGGCAGCAAGAACCTGATTCGCCGCGCGATCAAATTTGCGTTGGAGCACAACCGCCGCGTTGTGACGCTGGTGCATAAAGGTAACATCATGAAGTTCACGGAAGGCGCCTTCCGCGACTGGGGATATGAGTTGGCGAAGGAAGAGTTCCGCGCGACCACGGTCAGTGAGCGCGAGAGCTGGATCATCGATAACAAGGACAAGAATCCGAACCTGACTGTCGAGCAAAACGCAGCAATGATTGAGCCGGGGCTCGGTTTCGCGCCCGAGGCATTCCGCACGGAACTGTACGCGGAAATAAAGTCCACTCTCGATATGATCTACTCGACTCACGGGAATGGGCAGTGGAAGAAGAAGCTGATGATCAATGACCGCATCGCCGATTCAATTTTCCAGCAGGTGGTTACGCGCGCGGATGAATACGACATTCTGGCTTGCCCCAATCTAAACGGCGATTACCTTTCCGATGCTTGCGCGGCGCAGGTAGGCGGACTGGGCATGGCTCCCGGCGCGAACATCGGTGATGAGTACGCGTTCTTCGAGGCGACGCTCGGGACGGCTCCGAAATACGCGGACAAGGACGTGATCAATCCGGCCAGCGTGATGCTCTCCGGCTGCATGATGTTTGATTTCATCGGCTGGAAGGAAGTCAGCACGATGATCGAGAGCGCCATCGCCAAGACGATTCAGCAGAAGAAGGTCACTTATGACCTGCATCGCCTGATGGAAGGCGCGACCAAGTTGAAGACCAGCGAGTTCGCAACGGCCATCATCGAGAACATGTAGCTATTAGCGAAATCCTGCCGGTCAAGCGATCGGCAGGTACTTCCGCAGGCAATGACACTAGAATAATAGAATTTTCGAGGAGGAAATGATGCGCAAGAAAGTTACCGTAGTCGGCTCGGGCAATGTCGGCGCCACCACTGCGCTGCGTTTGGCTCATGCCGAACTCTGCGATGTGGTGATGACCGATATTGTGGAGGGAATTCCCCAGGGCAAGGCCCTGGACATGTTGCAGGCGGGGCCGATTACCGGCTCCGATTCGCGCATTACCGGGACCAATGATTACAAGGAAACGGCCAACTCCGACGTGGTCGTGGTTACGGCGGGCTTTCCGCGCCAGCCGGGCATGAGCCGCGACGACCTGCTGATGAAGAACTACGAAGTCATCAAGGCGACCACCGAGAAGATCATCGAATATTCTCCCAACACGATTCTGGTGATGGTTACCAATCCTCTCGATGCCATGTGCCAGGCCGCGCTGCGCGTCAGCAAGTTTCCCAAGCATCGCGTGATCGGCATGGCCGGGGTGCTGGACTCAGCGCGCTTCCGTACTTTTATCGCTGAAGCCCTGAATGTGTCGGTGGAAAATGTGCAGGGCTTTGTTCTGGGTGGCCATGGCGATGAGATGGTTCCGGTCGTCAGCTACTCGAGTGTCGCAGGAATTCCGCTCACCGATCTGATGGATGCGGCAACGTTGGAAGCCATCGTGAAGCGCACGCGCGGCGGCGGCGGCGAGATCGTCAAATACCTCAAGACCGGCAGCGCATTCTATGCGCCATCCGCGGCGGTATTCGAGATGGTGGAAGCGATTCTGAAAGACAAGAAGAAGATTCTGCCGTGCGCCGCTTATCTGGAAGGCGAGTACGGGATCAACGGCCTTTACGTTGGCGTGCCTTGTAAGCTGGGCGAAAAGGGCATCGAGAAAATCTACGAAGTGAAGCTGACTCCGAATGAAACGGAATTGCTCAAGAAGAGCGCCGAGGCCGTCCGCGAACTGATCAACGTCATTAAGTGCTAACGGGTAATTGAATGGCAGTACGATGCGGCAGGCGAGCAATCGCCTGCCGTATCTTTTTGGCGGACAGTTATATCGGGTTCTTGATCTTCTCGATCATTTGATTGGCCCGGTCGTGCGCCACGTTGACCAGATTCTTGTTGGTGCGAATCTTATTCAGCGCGGGCAACAGCAGGGAAGGCTCAAGCAGTCGCCCTTGATTCAAATCCATCTCCGCTTGCAGCAGTTCTTTAACGATGCC
>CAMBEY010000195.1 GCA_945865705.1 Candidatus Sulfopaludibacter sp. SbA3 | reverse complement strand
GGTGGTGTCGATAGTTCCACGGTCGCCGCCATTCTCCAAGGTGATGGCTACCGTGTTGTCGGCCTGACAATGCAACTCTATGATCAGCGCCGCAATGCCGACAGCGCTGACGATGCTGCCTCTGGGCCAACTAAGGTCGAAGGCCGCTGCTGTTCCGGCAGCGACGTCTACGATGCCCGGCGAGTTGCAGAGCACCTGGACTTTCCGTTCTATGTGTTGAACTTTCGGGACCAGTTTGAGAAGTCCGTCATTAAGCCGTTCGTCGCCGAGTATCTCGCGGGCCGCACCCCCATCCCCTGCACACTCTGTAACAATCACGTCAAGTTCGAAGACCTAATGAGGACGGCGCGGCAGATTGGAGCGGACTATCTCGCTACCGGGCACTACGCCCGTGTGGAGTACGATGCCGCGCGCGGGCGGTATCTCCTGCGCCGCGCCGTGGATGAGTCAAAGGATCAGACTTACTTTCTTTTTGGACTCACTCAGGAGCAACTGAGCCGGACGTTATTCCCCCTCGGCGGAATGCGTAAAACGGAAGTGCGCGAGATCGCGGCAAAACACACCCTCCCCGTGGCGCAAAAGCCGGAGAGTCAGGAAATATGTTTCGTCCCGGACGGCGACTATCAAGGATTTATCCGCAAGTTCAACAACAACTCGTCCAGTGAAATTCCGGCCCATGAGGGAGACATCGTCGGCAAAGATGGAAAAGTGATGGCGCGCCACAGCGGCGTTGAAAATTTCACTGTGGGCCAGCGCAAAGGCTTGGGAATCGCCACCGGCTCGCCGCTCTACGTTATTTCACTCGACCGCGCCACGCAGCAGGTGCGCGTCGGCGATGACAGTGAGCTGCTCACGCGAAGTTGCATCGTCCGCGACGTCAATTGGATTGCTTACGACTCCGCGCCCGCGGTGTTACAGGCGACGGTGAAGATTCGCCATCAGCATGTCGCGGCGCCCGCCACACTGCACGTCATCGACGAAAGCGGTCGCGTGCGCATCGAGTTCGACGCACCGCAGCGCGCGATCACGCCGGGCCAAGCCGCGGTGTTCTACGAAGGCGATATAGTCGCCGGCGGTGGCTGGATTGAGTCAGCCGCTGATTGACTTCGTTCAGTTATCGCATCGAACAAGTCATCCACGATTGACAGTCTGTAAGTGCCACGGGAACTCTCTGCGGATTCAAACGATGTAACGGCCAATCCGGCGGCGAAGGCTTCCAGAAGCTTAGTGCGGAGATGCTGCTGGACGCTCTCCGTTGAATGATTCGAGGCACTCGATGTGGGTGAGTGAGTCAGGTCAAAGTCAATTCGGCCAGCGGACGTAGTCACTAATATCTGCGAGCCATCCGCCGCGTCGCGAACGCGCGGGGAGTCGAGCCACCATTCGGCGACGAGCCGGTCCGTGGGCAGGCCGCGATGCAGCGGGCTGGAGCTGATGCCGTAAATGTTCGGCAGATAGCGGCGGGCGATGGCGCCCAGACGATTCAGATTCAGAGCCGCGTTTTTCCATTCCAGAGGATCAAAGGTCCACTCGATCAGCTTGATTCCTCGCGCCAGGGCCTCGCGCCGCTGCTCCCATTTGAGTAGTTGACCAACGCCGGCGCGGCGAAATTCAGGCAGCACGGCCAGCATGTGCGAGTGCAGATAGACCTGCTCACCGTGCAGCGCGGGGACGGCCAGGCAGAATCCTGCCATGCGGCCCTCGGGAGCAAATGCCGCGATTATCTGTCCCTCCACTTTTCGCGCAACCACGAACATGCGCACCGGGATCAGGTCTCGGTCGTCAAAGCCCCACACGGTCTTTTGTAACTCCACGCATTGGTGGAACTCGTCAACCGTGTGGCAGTGGCGTATCTCGAATTGTGAGTGAGTGGTTGTCATTAGAGGCAGTAGCAACTTGTAAGTTTAGTGACTCAGTTAAGTTCGCTCCCTTCCGGTCCACGGCACGCCGGGATGTTCCATCGCGGCTCTGTTAGCGAGGTTCGCCATGCGCGACTTGTTTGGCCTGATCCCATAACGCGTTCATCTCTTCCGGCGTGGATTCGCGCGGCGTCCTCCCCTGCTTCTTCAACTCGCGCTCGATCCACTGGAAGCGGCGTCGGAATTTGCGGTTGGTGGTGCGCAGCGCGCTTTCGGGATCAACTTTCAAAAACCGCGCGGCGTTGACGGCGGTGAACAGCAGGTCGCCGACTTCGGCTTCGATGCGCGCCTGCAATTCCTGTTGGGCGGCAGATGGCGGAGCGGCGTTTGGAGTGGGCTGCTTCTGTCGCGCCTCGGCCTCCAGTTCGCGCGTTTCTTCCTGCATCTTCTCGAGAATGCCGTCGAGTGACGGCCAGTCGAACCCGACATGGGCGGCGCGCGAGCTGAGTTGATAGGCCTCCATCAGCGATGGGATGCTCGACGAAACGCCCTCCAGAATGGACTCCGGTGCGTGATACTGCTCACCGCGCTCGGCCATCCTCTTCTTCTTTTCCTCGGCTTTCAGCAACTCCCACTTTTTCAAAACGTCGGCGGCGGTGGCCGCATCACCGTTGGCGAAGACGTGTGGGTGGCGCGCGACCATCTTCGAGTGGATGCGCTCGATAACATCCTCAATGTTGAAGCGGCCCTCTTCCTGCGCCATGCGCGCGAAGAATACGACTTGCAACATCAGGTCGCCCAATTCGCCGGTGAGTTCATCCCAATCGCGCTCGGCGATGGCGTCGAGCACCTCGTACGTTTCTTCCAGCAGGAAGGGCTTAATGGAATCGAAGGTTTGCTCGCGATCCCACGGGCAACCGTCGGGGCCGCGCAGCCGCGCCATCAGCTCAACGAGTTTGGGGAAGTTCGATCCAGTCATTTCGTAGCACCTCATCGGCAGCGGCAGGAAAAGCAGATTCCTCGCTGCGGTCGGAATGACACCCAACGGGAATAGGGCGATGCCA
The DNA here is from genome assembly GCA_945865705.1 of Candidatus Sulfopaludibacter sp. SbA3. Taxonomy (GTDB): domain Bacteria; phylum Acidobacteriota; class Terriglobia; order 2-12-FULL-54-10; family 2-12-FULL-54-10; genus SHUM01. The sequence goes on along the minus strand of CAMBEY010000195.1, from coordinate 2,801 downwards.
ATGACTATTGTTTCGCGGAATCGCTATGCGGGTAAAGAGGAAAGAAACGCATCGAGCGCGCGATGGAAGGCCTGCTCCTGCTCGACTTGCGGATAATGGCCGCAGGGCGTGAGCATTTCGATGCGCGCGCTGGCGATGCTGTCGGCGAGGAAGCGGCAGAATTTCTCGGGAGCCATCTTGTCTGCATCGCCGCCGATGACCAGCGTGGGCACCTTGATCTCAGGTAGGCGCGCCATCACATCGAAATTGTTGTTTGCCTGGAAATCGCCGTAGGTGGCCTGCGCGCTGGCGTCGCCGATCATGCTCTCGAGCGCGTGAACAATATCGGCGGGAATATCAGGATGGACCATCTGCGCGGCGGGAATGATGTGCGTATGCGCCGGCTTGCGATTGCCAAACTCGGCGGCGGACTTGGCGGCCTGCTCAATGAAGTCGGGACGCATCTTGAGGCGCGCGCCCGTGGCCACCAGTACCAGCGCGCGCACCCGAGCGGGATGATTGAGCGCCAACGTCAGCGCGACACCGCCGCCCATCGAGTGGCCGACGATCACCGCGCGTGCCATGCTCGCTTGATCCATCAGGCGACAGACTTCGGCGGCGTTCGCTTCGTGGCGGTCGTTGCCGGTCTCGGCGAGGCGCGCGCCGTGGCCGGGGAGGTCGATTGCCAGTGCGTGATGCGCGGCGGCGTAGTGCGCGGTCTGCAATGACCACACGGCGGAGCTGTCTCCGGCGCCGTGGATGAAAATAATTTCTGACATGGTGGATTCCTTCATTGAGATTCGTGAGTTGCTGAGCGGGTCCGCTTGCTGTCGCGCGCGGCTCTGTTGAACAAATTACGCGCCGGCTTCGGCGCGCAGTTTGTCGGCGATGATTACGCGCAGGTCCTTCTTCGAAACTTTGCCCACGTGAGTGAGCGGGAACGCCTCGACCAATTCGAGCCGCTCAGGCAATTTGAACTTGGCGATATTCCTGGCGATCAGGAACGCGCACAGCTCGGCGAGTGCGAGAGTGCGTCCGGGGCGGGGAATGACGAACGCGCAACTCTTCTCGCCCATCACGGCGTCGGGCATGGCCACCACCGCGACCATGTGTACTGAATCGTGCGCGAGAATTAGGTTCTCAACTTCTTCGGCGCTGATCTTTTCGCCGCCCCGGTTAATCATGTCCTTCTTGCGGCCCTCCACGGAGACATTCCCTGTGAGTGGTCCCGCGGCGTGCAGGCGCACCATGTCGCCGGTGCGGTAGAAGCCGTCGGCAGTGAACGCTGTCCTGTTATGCTCCTCGGCTTTGTAATAGCCGCGAATGGTATACGGACCGCGCGTGATCAACTCGCCTACCTCGCCCGGAGTGACATCGCGGCCATCGTCATCGACTACGCGTATCTCCTCGTGCGGCGAGGCGGGGCGCCCCTGTGTCTCGCGGATCACCGCGAGTGAGTCATTCGAGCGAGTGAGATTGATCAGTCCTTCGGCCATGCCGAAGGCGTGTCCCACAGTTACCCATGGCCAGATCGCGCGGGTGCGGTCGACTAACTCCGGCAGCATCTTCTGGCCCCCGGTGCAGACAAAGCGCAGCGAAGTGAGATCGTACTTTTCGCGCTCCGGAGAGTTCAGCAGCATGATGAGCAGCGCGGGCGAGAGCGCGAGAAATGTTCCCTTGTCGCGCTGAATCGCTTCAAAGACTGTTGGCGGATCGGGCGTCAGCGACATAGCGACCGAGCCGCCTACCGACAGCGCGCCGACCATGCCGGGCGCGCCTAGCGGGAAGTTGTGCTCGGCGGGGATCACCACCATGAAGACCATCGAGGATTCCCAGCCAAGCACTTCGGCGCAAACGCGCGCGTTATAAATGTAGTCGGCATGCGTGCGCGGGATGAGTTTGGGGATGCCGGTGGTTCCGCCGGAGAGCAGGAAGAATGCGACATCGTAGGGATCAGGGCGTAGCTGCCGGAGTGAGTCCATCGGCGTACGTAGTTCGAGTGAGTCGCTGGCAAGTGAGTCATTGACATGTGAGTCATCCAGCAAGGGAGCCAGCATGGGAGCCGGCAAGGGAGCCAGCAAGGGAGCCAGCAAGGGATCAAGATACTTTACGCCTTCATTCCTGCTTGACTCACTCCCTGCTCCCAGCGCAAACACGTGGCGCAACGCGGGTGCTGCGGCCTGTATCTCGCGCGCCAGGGCAATGTAGTTGCAGCCGCGAAACTCCGGCGCGACGAAGTATCCCGTGGCGCCGGTAAGTTGCGCGAAGTAAGTCAGCTCTGCCTGACGATGCGGCGGCAGACACAGCACGGGCATCACGCCAATCTTCATCAGCGCGAAGAAAACGACATTGAACTCCCAGACATTCGGCAGTTGTAGCAGGACGATGTCGCGGGACCGCAAGCCCTGCTCGAGCAGATGCAGCGCGAGCCGGTCGGAGAGCTGATTTAATTCTGAGTAGTTGAGACGGCGATTCTTCGCCGCCACGGCGAGCCGGTCAGGAAAGCGCGCCGTGGTCTCTTCGAGCAATTCGCCCAGCGTCTGCGGACGCCAGATACCATCGCGCTTGTAGCGCTCGGCAACCTCGTCGGGATATGGGGTGCAGCCTTCCAGCATGTGTATATGAGTCCTTTTGAAAGCGTCTGTTCATTTTATGATAAATCGCACGGGAATGGTGGAATAGAACTAAAGCGGGTGCGGTGGTGACAGTGCCGCGCGCGTCAGCAAGCGGGCCAACGGAGAACCCAGGCTCGATAAACCAGGTATTGTAATTTGATCTTCGGACAAACCCCGGGACCCGGGGCGTTGGGTTCCATAGGCCCG
>CAMBEY010000194.1 GCA_945865705.1 Candidatus Sulfopaludibacter sp. SbA3 | reverse complement strand
TGAAGCAGTCCAGATTATTCCGATGCCCCGAGTTTGCGAAGCAGCCGCAGTAGCAGGGCATGTGCTCCAGAACCTCCGGTACGTCGCGCGCAGCCTGATAGGACGCGCGAACTTCCGGCTCGTTGAAGCTGGACGGCTCCAAAGTGTATGGGCGCTTATCCAACGGCTTGGCCGGCAACACCAGGCGATTGCGGAGTGACACAGGAAGCGTTTCTGGATCAATGGCGCCCGCGCCGCTCTTCGGGGAAGCCGCCGAATCGACCGTGCCGCCACTCCCGCCGAGGAACCACGCGGATGCAATCCCGGCGATTACGAGGATGGCCAGAAAGCCTTGAATGATTCGTTTCGATTTGCGCCGTTGGCTGACGCTTTTCCTTGGAATCCCTGCTTTGCCCATAAACTAAAGTCTAACACGAAAAAAACCGGGCGCAAATCCCTACAATGTTTCGTCGCAGTCTCGTGCTTAAGGACTTACCGGATCGACAACCGTCGCCATTGCCTGGCGACTTTGTCTGAAAAGATTGATCCATCATGCCGTATAATCAAGACGGTTCTCCCCGGTCCCGTATGTTTTATGGGTAACATTGGAGGTGTTCTATGCTGCAATTCGCACTGGGAATCATAGTCAAGCAGTCGCGTATTCGCGCAAGTGCGCGGCGCCTTCCGCTTGTGTTTGCTGGCTTGTTAGCCGGAGCGTTTATCTTCTCACCGACTTCCCATGCGCAAAGCAAGCAGGAGGAGCGCCTGGCCGAATCGGCCAAGGTGTTGAAGGAAGTTATGGACACGCCGGACAAGGGTATTCCGCAGGACCTGCTTTCCCGCGCTGCCTGCGTTGGGGTTTTGCCGAGTGTGAAGAAGCTCGCGATCGGAGTCGGGGCGCAGCATGGTGCAGGATTCATCCTGTGCCGCCGCAATGAAGGCAAAGGAGACTGGGGGCCGCCATCGGGGTTTTCCATGTCCGGGGGAAGTGTTGGCTTTCAATTGGGAGCCTCGGCGACCGACTATGTTCTGCTCTTCATGAACATTGATGGAATCAGAAAGTTGTTGCAGGATAAGTTCACGCTCGGCGTGGATGGTGCAGTTGCCGCCGGCCCCGTTGGTCGCAACGCCACGGCAGCCACGGATGCCCAGATGACCGCCAAGGTGCTGGCTTATTCCCGCAGTAAAGGCCTGTTTGCGGGAATCTCGTTGAGTGGTGCCGTGCTGCGTCCCTCTGTTGACGACAATAAGTCGCTCTACGGGCGGGAAATCAATGCCAAAGACCTGCTGCTCACCGGAGGGAGTCCGCCGCCTTCTGCTGCGCGGCCGCTGCTTCAGTTGCTCGGCAAGATATCTCCGGGCCTGTCACGCAAGCCTCTTTAATTAGTGGTTGTCGCGGATTTACAGCGCAGTTCCAAATATTCATCCAAGGAAGTTTTCCAGTCCGGGAGCGGCGCGATGCCAAGTTCCGCGAACCGGGATGAGGTCATCGCGGAGTAAACCGGGCGCTTGGCAGGAAGATTCAACGCAGCCCACGTCGTAGGGATCAATTCAATAGTTGCTGACGGACCGTTGGTTTTGGACGCCAGCCAGCCAATGATGTGGGCCGCATTTTCCAATCGCGTGCATGGCCCGGACCCGGCCAGATGCAGGATGCCTGTGGCCGGGGTTTGTTCTCTTCGGGCGATTAACTGGCCAATGCCTCTCGCCAGTTCCCGAGTCCAGGTTAGGCAGGAGATTTGATCCGCAACCGCCTTCACCGGACCGCCGCGCCGCCCTTGTTCCACGACGCGATCGACGAAGTTGACGCGGTGCAGTCCGTACAGCCAGGATGTGCGGATCACCAGATGCGTGGATGGCGCCACTGGGGAGGCCAGCACGCGACGCTCGCCCTCCAACTTGCTCTGACCATAGCAGCTCAATGGGTGCGTGGCATCCTGCTCGACAAACGCGGTCGGCTCCAGCGGCTCCGGCGGCTCCGCGAGATGCGGAGCGGATGGTGGAGCGACTCCATCCCAGCGATCCGAACCGTCGAATAAGTAATCCGTGCTGATGTGAAATACTCGTGCGCCAACCCGTTCGGCGGCGCGTGCCACGTTGCCAGCGCCACGAGCGTTCACGGCCATGGCTTGCCCGGGTGAGCGCTCACAACCGTCCACGTCCGTGTACGCCGCGCAATTGATGACTAGTTGCGGTTTGATGTCGGAGAGTATTTTCGCTAGCGAGGTCTCATCGGTGATGTCGCAATTCGCATGATCCAAGGGAAACAGTTCATGGAAAGCCTCCAGCTCCTGCTGCAGGTCGCCCCCCAACATACCGTTTCCGCCGGTGATTAATATGCGCATGTGTGATCTCTCGTGCGTGCGGACTAATGCTCTGCCAATTCCTTTAGAAATTCCATCTGCTCATTGGGCGGCAAGAAAGAAGCTTCAAAAGAATTCACCGCCAACTGCCGCAGCTCCTCTCGCGAGAAACCAAACACCTGGTGAGCCAGCAGATATTCGCTGTTAAGATCGACTCCGAACAAAGCCGGATCGTCCGTGTGCAGCGAGACGTGCATTCCCGCATCAAAATAATCTCTCAACGGATGGCGACTGATTTCAGAAATTCCGCCAGTTCGCAGATTGCTTGTCAGGCAGATTTCCACTGGAACCCGGGACTGCGCAAGTTGCTCCACCAAGCCGCGGTCCGCCGCCGCGGAAAGTCCGTGCCCAATGCGCTCGGCATGAAGAATCCGCAACGCGCTCCAGATGGATTCCGGACCCACCGCTTCGCCGGCGTGTGCCACACGTCGCAACCCGCGTTGACTGGCAAACTCAAATATCGCCCCGAAATTTTCCGCTGGGCCCGAGGCTTCATTGCCGCCGATCCCGATGCCGACTACCCCGCGGTCGGTCAAGCGGGCCGCGCTGCGTGCTACTTCCCATCCCTGCTCGAGGGGGAGATGCCGGACCGCGTCGAATATCCATTGAGCTCGAATCGCAAAATCACGCCTTGCACGGCGCGCGCCGCGCTCGACACCACTGAATAGCGGGTCGATGGCCTGTTCCCTCCACACCATCACTCCCACCGAAAGAGTGATCTCCGCATAGCGAACATTCTGCGCGGCCATCCGTTGCAGTGCTCTGTATGTGATCAGCTCGTAATCATCGGGCGTCTGAAGATGCAGGCAGACCACTTTGAACGCGTCGAGAAATGCGGAAAATTTGCTGGTCTGATAGAGCGCGTCCACCGCCGCTCTTCCCTGCGCGAAAAGCGGGGAGCGCTGTTGCGTGGCAAGCTCCCAGAGCGTGTCGGCATCAACCGATCCCTCCAGATGAATATGCAGCTCTGCCTTGGGGAGGGCGGCAATGAACGGAACGATTTCTGACGGGCTGTCCGGCGATGGAGAAGGACTAGGAGAAGACATGGCGAACTCTGGAGCAGGACGAGAAATAAACAATCACGCCAGCGGGGCACGCCGGCAAGGCATGCCATCTGGACACGGCAGATGCACCCTGGGTGATCTGCCGTGATTGCGCGAGGTACCCGCTCAGCCAGTTACCGCTTGCTCTGGCCGCGCGTCATCTTCTTGATCTTTTTCTTCGCCGCGCCACGAGCTTCCGTGCGCTTCGCCTTTGGCGGCTGCGCCTTGCGGGCGGCGCGCTTGAGCTTTTTACGTTCTGCCGGGTCTTTTACTTTCTTTGTGTCCATGTTCAGGTGTCCTTAAATTTTGTAATGATGAATCTCGTACAGAAAAACTTTCTAGTGGCCCGCTACGGTCATCTCAGAAACAAGTATCGTGGGTGATGCCAGCGAACCACGAAACTCCAGGTCGGAGCCAACCGCAGTGATATTGCAAAAGATATCCAACAGATTTCCGGCAACCGTTACTTCTTCGACGGGGTAGGCCAGCTTTCCGCCCTCAATCCATATCCCGGATGCTCCATGCGAAACATCGCCAGTGACGACGTTTACACCAAATCCCATGAAATCGGTGACATAAAAACCATCCTGTACCGAACCGATTATCTCCTCGGGACTCTGCTTGCCAGCCTGCAAATAAAAATTGTGCGACCCGATTGACGGACTACCCGCGATGCCCCGCGAGGCGTTCGCGGTGGTGGGCATATTTAACTTTCGCCCGGTGTAGCTGTTCAGCAGGTAGTTCCTCAGCACTCCGCCTTCGATGATGACGTTGCGCCGCGTCTTGACTCCTTCGTCGTCGAACGGCGCGGACCCGAACCCGCCCGGAATGGTCCCGTCGTCAATGATTGTAACTTGATCGGAAGCGATCTTCTCGCCGAGCTTGCCGGAAAGATAGGATGCGTGCCGGTAGATGGCATCGCCGCTAATGGCGTCGCCGATGCTCGATATCATCGCCCGCGCCGTCCGCTGATCAAAGATCACTGGAACCTTGGTGGTGGCCACTTTCCGCGCGCCCAGCCTGCGCAATGCGCGTTCGGCGGCAATGCGTCCGACTTCCTCGGCGGCTTCGAGGCCCGAAAAATTACGCGCGACGGAGTACCAGTAATCGCGCTGCATCCCCTGCGCGCTATCGTCGGAGTCCGATGCAATCGGCGATACCGACAAGGAGCAGAATGACCGAGCATACTCGCCGATGAATCCCTGCGAAGTGGCCAGTACTTTACGACCGTAGGAAGCATCGCAGGAGGCGCCCTCCGAATTGCGTATTCTTGGATCGGAGGCGAAGGCGGCCTGCTCGCAGCGGCGAGCGGCATCAATCAACGCCGGAGCCTCAATGCGCGTTACCTCTTCGGAATAAAGTTGCAAGTCCGTGTCATGTTTTCCAAGCAATGCCGGATCAGCCAGCCCCGCGCCAGGGTCTTCGGAAGTGATGTGGGCGGCATCCAGCGCGCCGGAGACCAATCGCCGAATCCCCTCGCCTGAAAAGTCGGAGGTGTAGGTGCTGGCCGAGCGCTGCCCGATCATCACGCGGACGCCCAAGGCTTTCGAGCCTGCCTGCTTAATCTGCTCGACTTCTCCGTTACGAACCGTTACCGAGGCTTCATTGCCCTCGCGCACCACGCAGTCGGCGGCCGTAGCTCCGCCTTTCACCGCGGCGGCCACCACTTCCTGGGCGAGTTGTTGCAGATTTTCCATTAGTGATTTGATTAGGCGGTGCCCCCGACCGTCAGCCGATCCACTTTGATGGTCGGTATGCCGACGCCCACCGGCACGGACTGGCCATCCTTGCCACAGGTCCCGATGCCTTCATCGAGTTGCAGATCGTGGCCCACCATCGAGACCTGGCGCAGCACCGTGGGGCCATCGCCGATCAGTGTGGCGTTGCGCACCGGGCGCGTTATCTTGCCGTCCTCGATCAGGTAGGCCTCTGACGCCGTGAACACAAACTTGCCGTTGGTGATGTCCACCTGCCCGCCGCTAAACTGCGCGGCGTAAAGGCCGCGCTTCACTGAGCGCAAAATATCGGCTGGATCCGATTCGCCCGACAACATATAGGTATTGGTCATGCGCGGCATGGGGATGTGCGCATAACTCTCTCGGCGACCGTTCCCGGTAAGCGTGGCGCCGGTCAGTTGAGCGCTGAGCCTGTCTTGCAGATATCCGCGCAGGATGCCCTTTTCGATCAGGACAGTCGTGGATGTGGGAGTGCCCTCGTCGTCCACGTTGAGCGAACCGCGGCGGCTGGGCAGGGTGCCGTCGTCCACCACCGTGCAGATGTCGCTGGCCACTCGCTGGCCGAGCATGCCGGTGAACGCCGAAGTCTTCTTGCGATTGAAGTCTGACTCCAGCCCATGCCC
>CAMBEY010000193.1 GCA_945865705.1 Candidatus Sulfopaludibacter sp. SbA3 | reverse complement strand
GGGGTCGGGCATCTGGTCATAGACGCGCTTGAGCACCGGGGCCATCTTCAGCGTAACGGTTCCCGCGACGATCATCAGATCAGCCTGGCGCGGCGACGGGCGAAACACCTCGGCGCCGAAGCGCGCCAGATCATAACGCGACGTGGTCGAGGCGATCATCTCGATGGCGCAGCAGGCCAGGCCAAACGTCATCGGCCAGATCGCGCTCTTGCGCGCCCAGTTGAAGACGTAGTCCACCGTGGTGATCACGAAGTTCTTCTCAAACTTGTTCTGCAAAAACGGCATGCGTCTCTCCTGACCGACCACTCACAAACAATCATAGACCAACCCAACGCGAGTCGGCCCAACAATCAAAAATAAACAAATTTGACCAGATCGTCAAGAGGTTCAACAAGATCGGAATCCGCGAAATTGTCGGCCCAGCCCAAACTACACACGTTCACGGTTTTGACCAACGTGCCCAAATTCGCGGTCGACGAAAGCGACAAATTGCCGCGTCGCGCGGCGACAACTTAGCGGAATCGTCCAACGCCGCGGAATTTCCCAAATTGCCCAGATAATTTCCTCGAATCGCCGAATCCTTCTTCGCCCTCGGGGCATCCCCGTGATCTAAATTACGCACACCCGGCCCCGTGCCGTAGCTACCCGCCCAGTTGTTTCTTCAGTTCGGCTAGCAGATTCAGTGCTTCGATCGGCTTCAATTCATCGACGTTAACTTGAGAGAGACGCTCGGCAACGTTGCGCTCGGCGGGGGTGAAGAGAGTTAGTTGGATGTTGGATGGAGCGGAAGCGGAGGGAGATTGATGATCGTCGGGGCTGAGTTGGCCGCTCAAGCGGTGCTCGCTTTGCTCGTGCTGGCCCAGGACTTCGCGGGCGCGCTCGATCACTTCGCGGGGCAGGCCGGCGAGGCGCGCGACCTCGATGCCGTAGCTGCGGTCGGCGCGGCCCGGCTCGACGCGGCGCAGAAAGACGATGTTGCCGCCGGACTCCTTTACGGCGACGTGCAGGTTCTTCACGCTAGATAAGTGCTCGGGTAACTCAGTGAGTTCGTGGTAGTGAGTCGCGAATAGGGCTTTGATGCCGGGCCGCGCGGCGAGATACTCGACCACGGCCCAGGCGATGGAGAGGCCGTCGAAGGTGGCCGTGCCGCGACCGATCTCGTCGAGCACGATCAGGCTATCGGGCGTGGCGGTATTCAGAATCGCCGCGGTCTCGGTCATCTCCACCATGAACGTCGAGCGACCACGCGCCAGATTGTCGCTGGCGCCGATGCGCGTGAAGATGCGGTCAAAGATGGGCAGCCGCGCGCTCGCCGCCGGGACGAAGCAGCCCATCTGCGCCATGATGGAGATCAGCGCGACCTGTCGCAGATAGGTTGATTTACCACCCATATTCGGCCCGGTGATTAGCAGGATGCGGTTGCCTTCCGAGTCCATGCGCAGGTCGTTCGGCACGAAGCGCTCGCCGGGCTGCATCACTCCCAGCCGCTCCAGCACCGGGTGGCGGCCCGCCATAATTTCCAGCACACCCGTTGCGGAACCATCTGTATCTGATGCCTCTGCGAACTGCGGGCGGCAGTAATCGTACTCGGCGGCTAGCCCCGAGAAGTTCACCAGCACATCCATCTCGGCGATGGCGGCGGCGGTGCGCCGGATGCGGCTAGCCTGCTCAGCGACCGCGCTACGCAACTGCGCGAATAGCTCCTGCTCGATCGTCGCCATGCTGCCTTCGGCGTCCAGCACCTTGCGCTCGTAGTCTTTCAGCTCGGGCGTAGTGTAGCGCTCGGCGCTGGCCAGGGTCTGCTTGCGCTCATAGCGCTCGGGCGCGAGATGCATGTTGGCTTTGGACACTTCAATGTAATAGCCAAACACATCGTTGAACTTAATCTTGAGTGAGTTGATGCCCGTCGCCGCGCGCTCGCGTGACTCCATCTGCGCGATGGTCTGTTTGCCGGAGTGACTCAACTGCCGTAACTCATCGAGTTCAGAGTGATAGCCGTCGCGAATCACTCCGCCATCGGCGAGAGTCACGGGCGGCGCATCAGACAGCGCGCGCGCCAGCAGATCGTGGAGATCGGCCAGCGGATCGAGTGAGTCAGAAAGTGACTGCCATCTCGCAGCAGTACGCTCCGCCGAAAGTGACTTCAGAGTAGGCAGCGGGACAAATGAATTGCGCAACGCCAGCAGTTCGCGAGGCCCGGCGGTGCCGAGCACGGCCTTGCTGAGCAGGCGCTCCAGATCATAGACTGACTCCAGCAACTTGCCCGCCTGCCCGCGCGGGATGGCCTGACGAACCAGTTCCTCCACCGCATCAAGGCGTGACTCGATGACTACGCGGTCGAGCGAGGGCCGCAGCACCCAACTTTTCAGCAGACGCGCGCCCATGTTGGTGGCGGTGCGGTCGATCACCGAGACTAGCGTGGCCTCCGTCTCGCCAGCGAAGACAGGATCGAGTAACTCAAGGTTGCGCACCGTCACTGAGTCGAGTACCATCCACTGCTGCCGTTCGTAGTAGGAGATGCCGTCGATGTGGCGCGAGCTGGCGCGCTGTGTCTCATTGAGATAGTGGATCAACGCGCCAGCAGCGTTAATGGCCTGTGCATGGCCAGCCAATCCGAAGCCATCGAGCGAGACCACATGGAGATGACCGGCGAGCAGGCGCGTGGCGTAGTCCGAAGCGAATATCCAATCTTCCAACGGCGTGCGCATCAGGCGCAGGCCTTGCGAATCGGCGCCGACAAACGCGAGACGCGCGTCGGGCTCGCGCAACAGACCTTGCGCGGAAGGAAATAAAACTTCGCGCGCGCCGATGTGCTTCAGTTCGTCCACGCATTGCGCCTCGGCGCTGGGCCCCTGAAATTCCGTCGCGCGGAACTCTCCAGTGGATAGATCGGCGGACGCGAGGCCAATGGTCTCGCCGCTACGGCAGACGGAGGCCAGGAAATTATTTTCGCTCGGGGCGAGTGAGTTCGAGTCGAGCACAGTCCCCGGGGTAACTACACGCGTAACTTCGCGGCGCACCAGCTTCTTCCCCGCCGAGGGAGCCTCCATCTGCTCGCAGATGGCGACTTTGTAGCCCTTCTTAATCAGCTTGGCGATGTAGCCGTCGGCGGCGTGATAGGGCACGCCGCACATGGGAATCGGCTCGCCCTTTTCCTTATTGCGCGAGGTCAGAGTGATCTGCAACTCTCGCGCGGCCAGCACGGCGTCCTCGAAAAACATCTCATAAAAGTCGCCCAGACGGAAGAACAGCAGCGCCTGCGGATACTTCGTCTTGATCGCGGTGTACTGCCGCATCAGCGGCGTCGATGGGGGAGTGGACGGATCAAGGGTCATTGTTCTGCAATCGAAAAACCGAAATCAGCAGTTGGTCAGAATCATTTCTCAGTCTGCTATCATGATGATAGCATTGCTGGTGTCTGGAGGTTCTCATGGGACAAATTATGCTTCGCAACCTGGATGAAAGGGTCATGAAACGCTTGGAAAAGCGCGCCCTTCGAAAGGGAAACACTCTGGAGGATGAAATCCGGGAAATCCTGAAAAACACGGCTGATTTTGAATTGCGACTCAAGACCAGCCCGAAACGCTTTATGGCTTTGCAAAAATCCATCGGAGCAAGACAGTTTTCCGACAGCACGAAAATCGTCAGGCAACACCGTGATGGCAAATGAGCGGTTTCGTGATTGATGCCAGCGTGGCGCTAAAATGGTTTTGGGCAGAGGCGCACTCGGCTGAGGCCCGGCTCCTTCGCGAGCAAGGCCACGATCTGCATGCGCCGGACTACATTTTGATCGAAATCAGCGCGGTAATCTGCCAGCGCGTGCGTCGTCGTTTGCTCACTGCCGAGCAGGGCAGACTTTCGCTACGTGCCGTCTCGGGCCTGCCAATTGCCCTGATTTCCTCAACCGACCTTCTGCCCAATGCCGCCGAGCTTGCCCTCGACTCCGGTTGCAGTTGCTATGATGCGCTCTACCTTTCCCTGGCTGTGGCTCAGCAAACTCAAGTTGTTACTGACGATCAGCGATTCATTAGAACCATGCGGAATACGGCCTACTCTCAGAACCTAATCTGGGTCGGCGATCTTGGAGCGACATCCTGAAGCCTTTGGATTTCACCAACAGGATGCTTCTATCCCAATTTGTAGGCTCGCCATTTTTGCAATCCTCCCAAACCCCATTTGACAGTTCGGGAATATGAAGCGCGCAGGTCCGCTATAATGATGTTGAGGTTTTCCGACGATGGGGCATTTCTGGCTGTGGGTCGCTTTGGCGCTTTACTCGGTGGGGCTGGCGCATGCCATTCTTACTGTGGCGCAGCGGCGCGAAAAATTCTTTCGCGTAGCGCTGGGGGCGATTTCGCTCGGCGCGGTGCTGCATCTGGTCTCGCTGGTGGAAGAGGGCCTTGCTGTAAATCATTTCCCCATTACAACACTGAGTGAGTCGGCGTCGCTGGCATCGGTCCTGCTGGCCGCTTCTATTTTATTTGTTCACTGGCGATACCGGTTCGAGTCGCTCAGCGTGTTTGTCTTCCCGTTGGTCTTCGTGCTGACGCTGCCAGCAGCGTTTGATCGCAGCACGGAAGTCTGGATGATGCCGCCCATGCTCAAGACGGCGTGGCTGTATCTGCACGTCTCCATGATTGTTCTAGGATACACGGCGTTCTTCCTGAACTTTGCCGCTGGACTAATGTACCTGCTGCAGGAACGCGAGTTGAAGTCGAAGCGCCCGCGCTCGCTCTACCACCGCCTGCCGCCGCTTGAGTCGATTGATGATCTGGCCTACAAGTCACTCACCGTAGGCTTCCCGTTCATCACCATGGGCATTGTTACCGGAGCCATATGGGCCAGCACCGCCTGGGGACCGGCGTGGCCCATGGACCCGAAGATCGGCTGGGCCTTCGCCACTTGGCTGATCTATCTCGGCCTGCTGTTCGCTCGATGGGTAGCGGGCTGGCGCGGACGCAAGGCTGCCTACATCGCCATCGCCGGATTCCTGGCGATTCTGATAACGTGGAGCACCAACAGCGGCCTGCACTCGTTTCGCATACCCTAGTTTGAGTGAGTGGAATTTTGTCGTATGCATTTTAGTCTCATTGGATTGAATCATCGTACAGCGCCGGTGGAGGTCCGGGAGCAACTCTGCTTCCAGGAGACCGCCTTGCCGCAGGCGCTGCAGGCCGTGGCGTCGCTGCCCGGCGTGCATGAGGCGATGATCTTGTCCACCTGCAACCGCGTGGAAATATTGGCGCGCTCAGACGCCGAGCAGGGCGACGTAACCGGCGCACTGGTCCAATTTTTGGCGCATTATCACCAGCGCGCACACTCGCAGATCGAGCCCTACCTCTATCGCTTCCAGCAGGCCGACGTGATTCGACACATATTTCGCGTGGCTTCGAGTCTGGACTCGATGATCATCGGCGAGACGCAGATACTCGGCCAGGTAAAGGAAGCATACGCGCAGGCGCGCACCGTCGGCACGCTGCGCGGGCCGCTCGACGAGGCGCTAACGCGCTCGTTCCACGTGGCCAAGCGGGTGCGCACGGAGACTGGTATCGCCAGCTCGGCCGTCTCGGTGAGTTACGCGGCGGTGGAGTTGGCCAAGAAAATCTTTGGCTCGCTCAATGACAAGAAGATACTCCTCATCGGCGCGGGCAAGATGAGTGAGTTAGCCGCCAAGCATCTGGTGTCGAGCGGCGGGGCGCATATATACGTCACCAACCGCTCGCCTGAGCGCGCGACTGAGATGGCCGCGATGCTGCATGGCCGA
>CAMBEY010000192.1 GCA_945865705.1 Candidatus Sulfopaludibacter sp. SbA3 | reverse complement strand
ATCGCTCCTGAAGACCTCGGCAAGGTCTTCGATCCTTTCTTCACAAAAGCTGCTGGCAGGGGCACTGGGCTCGGGCTTTCCATCTGCTATTCCATCGTAGATCAACACAAGGGCTCGATCAGCGTGGATAGCCGGGTTGGGAAGGGGAGTACCTTTACGGTGAAACTGCCGTCGCTGTCCCAGGCAAAGAAGATAAAGCAGTGAGCCGCTCCAATCGGGTCATCCTCGTCGTGGACGACGACCCTGACATCTGCTGGATCCTCGGGCGTCTGGTGGAGGGCCTTAAGGTTCAGTGCATCCGAGCGCTAAACCGCCAGGGCGCTCTCCAAGCAGCCCAACTCAACTGTCAGACCCTGGCACTGGTCCTTCTAGACGCCAAGTTGCCGGATATCGACGGCCTGGAACTGGCCAGACAGATTCATTGTGTCGCCCCCGGTGTTCCGATTATACTGATCTCAGGTTACTTCTACAAGGATGACCCCATCATTCAAGCTGCTCTAAATCAAGAGCTGATTTACGGTTTCGTCGAAAAGCCGTTCTCGCACGCAGAGATCATTGCGACAATTGAAAACGTTCTTTCCTGGACAACTAGACCGCGTCCCACGAAGCTTGCTCGCCAATGAACACGGACTCTCAGTAACAGGCGTCTCTGGCTCGAAAATCGTCGCGTTGGCTGCTTTCGGCCAAAACGGCCGGCCGTAATTTGCACGGCCCTTCAAGTAGTTCATCAGGTTCGGCGCCTGAAACGGTTCGGACGAAGCGCAACCCCCGTGTTTTCAATAGCGCGTTCTTCGCCGGTGAAAAAAATCGGGAAACGGGACAAGCTCTAGCTGGCTCACGCCAAACGGTTTGCCCGCAAAGCTCCGGTCGCCAACCCGCTCCCGGAAAAAGTCTGGATCAATAAGCCCTACTCATCGACCACTACAGAAAGGGAAACTTACTGAATTATTTCGCCGAGTAGCTCAAAAGTCTTGACACACACCGGAGAGAACGTGTGTCATGGTCTTGCGGAGATGAGTGATACTCAAACCATCGGTCGTGAAAAAAGACTCGTGTACATTCCCATTATCCACACTCTGGCGGACATGGGGACACTTGGCGTGTCAATACAACGTGCGAAGCTCTCAGCGCTTGGGCGGCAGAGCGTGGCGCGCAATGCGGCGGCAGTGGAGAAGCTGTGGACGGAGATCGAGCGAGTGGCCGGGAACCTGCCCGTGAGCCCCGGGCGGGTGCGGGTCTATCAGGACGGGTTGCCGGTTTGCGGACGCGAGCAAGAGATTGTTTCGGAATTGGCGGATGCCGGAAACCGCAACCAGAAGTTGCTTTTGAGCCTTCAGGCGCGCGGCGCGATACTGATGGGTACGGAGTCGCCTGAACTGTTGGTTGAAGAATATCAGATCGCCAGCGCCGCGTTGGCTTCCGGGGGAGCTGCCCAGGCGAAGATACGCTAGAGGCCGTTGCGCGACACGCTACTGGAGAGGCGGGACCGTTTTGTTGCCGATCGCATCAACAGCACCTTGCGTGCGGGGGAAACGGGTATCCTGTTCATGGGGATGCTCCACGCGGTGGCCGGTTATCTGAACTCGGATATTAAGGTCGTCTACCCGCTTAGCCCGCCCCCGAACAGGCAAGGGAGCGGAGTGTGAGCAAGGTTCAGGGTAGGGTTCTGATCGTAGAGGACGACGAAGACATCGCCCAGGCGCTGGTGCGTCTCGTGGGCGGCGAGGGGCTAACGCCGCTGCTGGCCAAAAACGGACGGGATGCGCTGCAAATGGTCCGGGCAGGGGACATTGACGTGCTGATGACGGACTTCAGGATGCCGGAAATGGATGGCATAGAACTGATGCGGAAAGCCATGGAGATCGATCCCGAACTTCCGGTCATCCTGATGACAGGCTTTGCCGATGTGCGGGGGGCCGTGGAGGCCATCCGTGCCGGCGCCCACGACTACCTCGCCAAGCCTTTTGATCATCATGAAATTATCCGCGTCCTGCTCCGCGCGCTACGCGAGCGGCAACTGAAGATGGAGCTGAAGAACCTCGTCAATCACGTCCACCACACCGCCACGCTGCGAGAGACCTTCGGCCCCAGCGAGTTGGTGGGCAAACTGATCTTCGCTGTCGAACGGGTGGCGAACTCGAATTTCAGCGTGGTCATCCTGGGCGAGACCGGTTCAGGGAAGGAGGTAGTGGCCCGGGCAATCCACTCGGCCAGCCCGCGTGCAAGGGGTCCGTTCATCCCCGTGGATTGCGGTGCCATCCCCGAGGCGCTAATCGAGAGCGAGTTGTTCGGATATGAGCGGGGCGCGTTCACCGGGGCGGACCACCAGAAGGTGGGCAAGTTTGAGGCTGCGCGCGGGGGAACGCTCTTCCTGGACGAAATTTCCAATATGACGCTGGCTGCCCAAGCCAAGCTGCTCCGGGTGCTCCAGGAGAAGACCGTGTACCGGTTGGGCAGCACCAAGTCCATCAGCGTGGACACCCGCGTGCTGGCAGCCAGTAACCAAAACCTGGAAAAGCTGTCCGAGGACAATTTATTTCGTAGTGATCTCTACTTCCGGTTGAACGATTTCACGATCTCCGTCCCGGCGCTGCGGCAGCGCAGTGAAGACATGCTGTATCTGGCGAAGCGGTTCATGGATTTTACAAACATCGAGCTTTCCAAGTCAGTCAAGAGCTTGTCCCTTCCCGCAGTCGAAGCAATGCTGGCCTACAATTGGCCCGGCAATGTGCGGCAGCTGCAGTCGGTGATCCGCCGCGCCGTTCTGCTGGCGGAAAATATCATTACCGAAGAGCACCTCAGCTTGGGCAAGAAGGACGAACCGGCGGCGGCAAACGGACTGACTGAAAGCTCATTCCATAACCTAGCGCAGCTCAAGGGGATGCCGTTGCGGGAGATCCTGCGGCGCATCACGACCCAATTGGAGCGGGAGGTGATCGCCCAGACACTGCAGAGAACGGGCGGCAACAAAGCCGAGGCCGCACGCCTCCTGCATGTTGATTACAAGACCCTTCATACTAAAGTGAAGGAATATGCAATTCAGATAATTCACACCGAGGAAAAACAACCACATGACTAAAAAACAGAACGAAAAGACTTCCGGCGACGGCTTCGAACTAGGGCTTGGCGGGATTCTCAAGGGCCTTGGGGATCTGGTCGAAAAACTTGGGGACATGGCCAAGACCGGCGATCAGCTCTCCCAAACCGGCGAGATCCACGGGCCGGGCAAGGATCTGAAAGGAATCTACGGGTTCACCATCAAAACGGGACTGGGAGGCGACAGGCCGCGCATCGAGCCGTTCGGCAACCTCCGCAAGGACCGGGAATCCGGGCACACCGTCGTGCAGGAAATTCGCGAGCCTCTTGTCGATGTCTTCGAGGAAGAGGATCATGTGCTGGTCCTGGCCGAGATGCCTGGCGTCAGTGCCGAAGACGTGCAAATTACGGTAGAGGACGACCTGCTGACGATCTCAGCCGCGCGCGGCGACAAGAAGTACCGCAAGGAGGTGCTGCTGCCTGTGAGCTCTACTCGCGAGAAGACACAGGTGAGTTGCAACAACGGCGTAGTTGAAATCAGGTGTATGAAATGAAAGACTCAAAATTGGACGCAGAGCGGGCCGAAGTCCCCGTTCTCAAGCTCAAAGTGACCGAGGCTTTGAGTAAGGATGTCGGGCGCGGGATTGCCCGCATGGGTCCGGAAGATCTGGACAAGCTCCAGGTTGCCATCGGGGACATCGTGGAGGTGAGTGGGAAGCGCGGGACTGTCTGCAAAGTGATGCCGGCCCACAAGGAACTTCGCGGGCAGTCCCGGATCCAGATCGACGGACTGTTGCGTGAGAACGCCGGATGCGGGCTGGACGAGTTTGTGACGGTGCGCCGAACCAGTTGCCGTCCAGCCGAGCGCGTCGTGCTCGCCGCGGCCAGCCCGCTCCGGCTCTCCGAGCGCGACCTGACCTATATCGGTGGACTCCTCGACGGCCTGCCCGTCCAGGAGGGGAACCGAATCCGCGCGACGCTCTTCGGCAGCCGCTGGGCCGATTTTTTAGTGGAGAGCACCAAGCCCAAAGGTCCGGTCCTGATCAATGCAACAACCCAATTGGTCATCGGTAACCCGCAGCAAGCGGAGAAAGTGGTCGAGCGCTCCACTTCTTACGAGGACATCGGAGGGCTGAAGCCGCAACTCCAGCGCATCCGTGAAATGATCGAACTGCCGCTGCGCTATCCCGAGGTCTTCGAGCGTCTGGGCATCGACGCCCCCAAGGGCGTGCTGCTCCATGGCCCGCCAGGCTGCGGCAAGACATTGATCGCCCGCGCTATCGCGCATGAAACCGAGGCTAATTTCTATTCGGTGAGCGGTCCGGAGATCATCCACAAGTTCTACGGCGAGAGCGAAGCCCATCTGCGGAAGATCTTCGAGGAGGCCACGCGCAATAGCCCCAGTATCATTTTCCTGGATGAGATCGACGCCATTGCGCCCAGGCGCGAAAACGTGGTGGGCGAAGTGGAAAAACGGGTTGTGGCGCAACTGCTGGCGCTAATGGATGGCCTCGCGAAACGGCGGCAACTGATCGTAATCGCTGCCACTAACCTGCCCAACATGCTTGACCCGGCTTTGCGCCGCCCCGGGCGGTTTGACCGGGAAATTGCCATCGGCATTCCGGACCGCCACGGGCGATCCGAGACTCTCGCCATCCACAGCCGGGGCATGCCACTGGCCGGGAACGTGGACATGAGCCGCCTGGCTGAGATCACCCATGGTTTTGTGGGGGCGGATCTGGAAGCACTTTGCCGCGAGGCCGCCATGCTTTGCCTGCGCCGCATCATGCCCGACATCGACTTCGCGCGGGCGGGCATCCCTTACGAGCAACTGGCCGAACTCGAGGTCCGGATGGAAGATTTCCTGGACGCCTTGCGCGAGGTAACGCCCTCCGCCATGCGCGAGGTGTTCGTGGAGGTGCCCAACGTCCAGTGGGAGGATGTGGGCGGCCTCGCGCAGGTTAAGCAGCGTCTTATCGAGGCGGTGGAGTGGCCGCGCCAATATGCGGATCTGTTTACGCAGGCATCCATCCGTCCGTCCAAAGGAATTCTTCTGGTCGGGCCGCCGGGTTGCGGGAAGACGCTGCTCGCCAAGGCTATCGCCACGGAAAGCAAAGTCAATTTCATCTCCGTAAAAGGTCCAGCGCTGCTCTCGAAGTATGTGGGAGAGTCAGAACGAGGCGTGCGCGACATGTTTCATAAAGCCAAGCAGGCGGTGCCGTGCATTATTTTCTTTGACGAGATCGACGCGCTTGTACCGACCCGCAACTCCGCTGGCTCCGATGCCCATGTCGCCGAGCGCGTGCTGAGCCAGTTTCTCACCGAACTCGATGGCATCGAGGAACTGAAGGGCGTCCTCGTGCTGGGCGCCACGAACCGGATCGACATGCTCGACCCGGCCATCCTCCGGCCGGGTCGCTTTGATGAGATCGTCGAAATCAACCTGCCGGACCAGGAGAGTCGCCAACGGATTTTTGAGGTCCATCTCCGGAACAAGCCGCTGGCACCGGGAATCAGCGCCAGCAACCTCGCCGCGGAAACAGATGGTTTCAGCGGTGCCGAGATCGAAGGCGTATGCACCAAGGCAGCCCTGCGCGCAGTACGGCGCGCGGTGGCAAGCAGGGTCGGGTGCGCATTCCGACGAAGGCGATCACTCATTCCGATCTGATGTCGATCAAGAACGGAGCGTAGCGACGCAAGCATTTTCAGTGTGGGAGATTGATCGGCATCGGTCAAGGATTTTGTTTGATTTGGAGTGTTTGGCGGGGAAGCTTT